>CAMDXR010000071.1 GCA_945877725.1 Limnohabitans sp. Rim8 | reverse complement strand
ACATTGGTGTTCAGGCCCACGATGTGGGTTTGAGCCAAAGCGGTGTCAAGCCGGGCCAGGGCTTGCTCGCGCGTGTCGCCATGGACGATCAGCTTGGCCACCATCGAGTCATAAAACGGACTGATGGTGTCGCCCTCGCGCACGCCATCGTCAATGCGCACATTGCCTCTTTCAAAACTGACCGCTTGCGGCTTGCGGTAAACCTGCAGGGTTCCGGTGGCGGGCAAAAAATTATTGTCGGGGTTTTCGGCACAAATGCGCGCCTCAATGGCGTGCCCTTGAATGCGCAACTGGTCTTGCCGCAAAGGCAAGGGCTCGCCACCGGCCACGCGCAGTTGCCACTCCACCAGGTCCAGCCCGGTAATGGCTTCGGTCACCGGATGCTCCACCTGCAAGCGGGTGTTCATTTCCATAAAAAAGAACTTCATGGACTCGGGTTGGTCATAAGCCGTTTGCTCGACGATGAACTCCACCGTGCCTGCGCCCACATAGTTCACCGCCTTGGCCGCCGCCACGGCAGCTGCACCCATTTGCGCCCGCAGGGCCTCGGTCATGCCGGGGGCCGGGGCTTCTTCGAGCACTTTTTGATGCCGCCGCTGCACCGAGCAGTCGCGTTCAAACAAATACACGCAGTTGCCCTGCGTATCGCCAAACACCTGAATCTCGATGTGGCGCGGACGCTGCACATATTTTTCGATCAGTACGGCGTCGCTGCCAAAGCTGTTGATGGCTTCACGCTGGCAACTGGCCAGAGCGGCCGCGAAGTCCTCGGACTTTTCAACCACCCGCATCCCCTTGCCGCCGCCACCCGCGCTGGCCTTGATGAGGGCCGGGTAACCGATGCGGTCGGCTTCGCGTTGCAGCAATGCAGGGTCTTGGTCCGCACCGTGGTAGCCAGGCACCAAAGGCACCCCGGCTTTTTCCATGAGGCGCTTGGACTCGGCTTTCAAACCCATCGCCAAAATAGCCGACGCAGGTGGACCAATGAACACCAGCCCTGCTGCGGCGCAAGCCTTTGCAAAGTCTTCGTTTTCACTCAAAAAACCATAGCCGGGGTGCACGGCTTGGGCCCCAGTGGCTTTGGCGGCGTCGAGTATGCGTTGCCATTTCAAATAGCTGTCTTTGGGAGCGTTGCCCCCCACATGCACGGCTTCGTCGCAGGCTTGCACATGCTTGGCTCCCGCGTCAGCATCTGAATACACAGCCACGGTTTTGATGCCCATGCGACGGGCGGTCGCGGCCACTCGACAAGCAATTTCGCCTCGATTGGCAATCAGTATTTTCTTAAACATGTCAATTTCTCCAAACCACTTGGTTATCTACGGCGTACAACTTGCACTTGATGCCACGGCGGGCCTGGCAAAAACCCAAAGCGCGCCCCACGGCCCAATCGCCCGTGGCAAAACCCGCACCCCCCGGCCCGATGGCAAAGGCCCGAGGTAAGGGGCTTGCCAAAAACCGTGTGTACAAGTTTTGTCGGGTCTCCGCCCCTACAGGCACTTTGTCTATTTGATCGATCTGCGCAAAATCACTGGGCTCGGGAACCGGTGGCAAAGCCGCTTGGGTGAACCCTGCTTTGGCCATGAAAGCATCGACCAGTGGCGTCCAACGGTCCATGTCGAGGCTGAAACCGGAGTGGCCGTCTTGCCCGACAGGCGCGAGTTGATGAAACTCGGCTTGCCCACCCCCTTCGACCCAAGCACGGTGCCAATCACGCGGGGCTTGGGGGCCCCAAAACAAGTCGTTCTCCCAATAAAGCCAGAGCATGGGCGTTTGTGACTGGGCGCCCCAGGTCTTCCAGAGTCGGCCAATTTGATCAACGGCGCAAGAGCGCCCTGGCCGACCTACAGGATCGCCTCCGGTGCCGCCGGAAAAGTTGACTGCGCCTTGTAAGCCGGGTGGCTTGCGCGCGACCGTTGCCACACTGGTCAAGCCCCCCACAGATTGCCCCATGACCCACCAACGTGTGGCATCCACATAGGACAAACTGCGGGCAAATTCAGCCACCGCCAAGACCTGATCCGATGCGGCCAAGCTCATGGGTTCAATGCGTGGCTGGCTGCAGCCACCATTGGACTCGGGGTCGAAACCATCAAAGGTCTCGCCGTAACCCGCCCGTGTGGGCACCATCACGACAAAGCCCTTACCGACCAGGTAGCGAGCTTGCTGCTCGTAGCGAAAACGCGAGGGTTGGGCCATTTTTTCGCGGCTGGTGGCGCGGCCATGGTTGAACACCACCATAGGGAACGGGCCATCGCCTGCAGGTTTAAATACCGTGACAGGAATCTGGCGCTGCTCCCGCCGACCGTACAAGTCTTGCACCGATACCGGCACCTTGAAAACAACTTCATGCAAATCTTTGGCAACCGGCAAAGTCTCGGCCGCCGTCTGCGTCTGCGTCTGCGTCTGCGCCTGCACCCACACATGGGTGAGGCTCAGCAGCCCTGCCAGCAAGCTCCATTGGACGCGTTTCATGCGCACTGTCTTATCCCTGTAACCAGCCGGGTTTGCGCTTTTGCAAAAAGGACTGCACACCTTCTTTGCCTTCGGGGGTAGCCCGGATGTCGGCGATGCCCTCCACCGTCTGCCGCACCAAAGCATCATGAATCTCGCGTTCGGCCACATCCTGCACCAAACGCTTACAGGCGCGCACCGCGTGGGGGCCCGCATTGCAAAGGGCTTGGGTGAGTCCTTGGACTGTTGTATCCAGATCGTTGGCGCTCACCACCTCGTGCACAAATCCGATGCGGTGCGCCTCGGTTGCGCTGAAACGCTCGGCCGTCAAAAAGTAGCGGTGCGCTGCACGCGGACCCATGGCTCGGATCACATACGGGCTGATGGTGGCCGGAATCAGGCCCAACTTGACCTCGCTTAAGCAATAGTGGGCAGTGTCTACGCTGACAGCCATGTCGCATGCAGCCACCAAACCCATGCCGCCGGCATAAACATCGCCTTGCACGCGGGCCACGGTGGGCTTGGGGCACTCATAAATGGCCCGCAACATGGCGGCCAACTCTCCTGCATCGGCCAGGTTCTCGGCGCGGGTGTAGTCGGCCATGCGGCGCATCCAGTTCAGGTCTGCGCCCGCGCAAAAGGCGGGGCCCTCGGCAGCCAGCACCACGCAACGCACAGCGCTGTCTTGCGCCACCGCCATGAAAGCGTTTTTCAACTCAGTAATCACTTCGTCATTGAAGGCGTTGCGCACGTCAGGGCGGCACAGGGTGATGGTCTGCACGCTGCCTTGGGTGGCGATATTCAGGGCTGTGCTCATGCTTTTTGACTCTGCTGTTCTTGAAGAAAGAAAACCATATCGAGCTCCGGGCATTCGTGCCCCAGGTGCGTCAGGGCTGCCGTAATCTGCCCCCGGTGATGTGTGGCATGGTTGAAAACATGCGACAAGGTCGGTGCAAATGGCAAAGACCGAGGCTCGCCCTTGCTGGTCAGGTAATTCAAATTGCCGTCAAAAATCTCGACCGGCCAGTTGCTGATCAGATGCGGCCAGTTGGCCGAACCGCCATTGAGTGCCTGCGCCAAGCGTTCGCGGTTTGGCTCAATTTCGGTGTCCAGCGCCAACACGGGTGATGCGCCCTTTGAGAAACGCGCGTACCAGAGCAAATGCTCGGCCACCAGCAAATGGTTCAAGGTGCCATGAATGCTTTTGAAGAACAGTCCCACATTTTTGAAATAGTCATTGTCGGACACGGGCATCACCCCCTCTAGCAGCCGGTGCGTGGCCCAAACGTGGTACCGCGCTTGCAAGGCAAAGTGGGCATGCATGGGGCTAGGCGAGGGTTTCAATGCGGCCATGTATCCAGCCCTCCCAGGGTTTTGAGTGAGTCGAAGTCGGCATCACGGTGCAACAGCGCGTGGTTGTGGGTCATGCAGTAACTGGCCAGCAGCACGTCAATGGGGATGTGCACGGTGCGGCCCTGGCTGCGCAATTGCCGGTAACGCTCTGCCGCCTTTAACACGGGCGCTGTGCCCCCGATTTCCACCTGCGGCAATGCGCTCATGAGTGTTTGGGCTTGGCGCATCAAACCCCCTTCGCGAAACCCACGCATGACCTCAAACAGCACCAGATCGGCCATGCCGACCTCCACACTGGAATCGCCCAAGCAACGGGCCAAGGTCTGACTTTGCGAGCTTCCCCCTTCACGGAAGAAGTCGATCCAGACACTCGAGTCCACCAAGATCATTTGGCCTTGCTCCGTTTTGCCACGGCCGGTTTTTTGGCTTTTGCCGAGCGTCCGGTCGTGGCTGCAGGCTTGGGCTTCACGTCGTAAGGGCCCTGAGTCTCTTGGGCGGCCATGACTGAAGCCTCTGGCGTGCTGGCTTGCGCCCAAGCGGCGTCTGAGTCGTCCCATTGCAACTTGCCACGCAAGGCCAGCAAACCGTTGTAGACCTGACGCCTGCGCACCAGGCGCAAGCCCTCTTCGACCGCTTCCTTTTTGGTCTTGAAACCGCCCGCCGCCATAGCGGCGGCCATCAAGTCGTCGTCGATTTCGATGTTGGTTCGCATGTTTTCAGCCCCTTAATGTGTATGAATTTACGAAATCATACACATTACATCCGGAAAAGTCCAAATTTCGTCTCGGGTATCGGCGCGTTCAGAGAGGCCGAGAGGCCCAGCGCCAGCACGCGGCGCGTGTCGGCGGGATTAATCACGCCATCGTCCCAGATGCGGGCGGTGGCGTAATAAGGGTGGCCTTGGTCTTCGTATTGTTGTTTGATAGGGGCTTTGAAAGCCTCTTCTTCTTCCATGCTCCACTGGCCGCCTTTGCCCTCAATGCCATCGCGTTTGACGGTGGCCAGCACGCTCGCAGCTTGTTCGCCACCCATGACGCTGATGCGGGCGTTGGGCCACATCCACAAAAACCGTGGGCTGTAGGCGCGGCCGCACATGCCGTAATTGCCAGCCCCGAAACTGCCGCCAATGATGATGGTGAATTTGGGCACCGCCGCAGTGGCAACCGCCGTCACCATCTTGGCGCCGTTGCGGGCGATGCCCTCGTTTTCGTATTTGCGTCCGACCATGAAGCCGGTGATGTTTTGCAAAAACACCAGCGGTATCTTGCGTTGGCAGCACAACTCAATGAAATGCGCCCCCTTGAGTGCCGACTCAGAAAACAGAATGCCATTGTTGGCAATGATGCCTACGGGCATGCCCTCAATGCGCGCAAAACCACAAATCAGGGTGGTGCCAAAGCGAGATTTGAACTCGTCAAACTCGGAGCCATCCACGATGCGGGCAATGATCTCGCGCACATCAAAGGGTTTGCGGGTGTCCGTTGGAATTACACCGTACAACTCTTGTGCATCAAACCGAGGCGGCACAGGGGCGTGGGTGGCGATGTTCGGGTTTTTTTGAATATTCAGGTTTTTAACGGCCTGTCGTGCCAGCGCCAAGGCGTGCACATCGTTTTGCGCCAAATGGTCGGCCACACCCGATAAGCGGGTGTGCACATCGCCGCCGCCCAAGTCTTCGGCGGTGACCACTTCACCCGTAGCGGCCTTGACCAAGGGGGGGCCGCCCAAAAAGATGGTGCCCTGGTTTTTGACAATGATGGTCTCGTCGCTCATGGCAGGCACATAGGCCCCGCCTGCGGTGCAACTGCCCATGACCACGGCAATTTGTGCAATGCCTTGCGCACTCATGTTGGCTTGGTTGAAAAAGATGCGGCCAAAGTGGTCACGGTCAGGAAACACTTCGTCTTGGTTGGGCAGGTTGGCCCCGCCCGAGTCCACCAAGTAAATGCAGGGCAAATGGTTTTGCTGGGCAATTTCTTGTGCCCGCAAATGCTTTTTGACCGTCATGGGGTAGTAGGTGCCGCCTTTCACGGTGGCGTCGTTGCACACAATCATGCAGTCCACCCCACTGACGCGGCCAATGCCCACGATCACGCCTGAGCTGGGCGCGTCGTTGTTGTACATGTTGAGGGCAGCCAGAGGAGCCACCTCCAAAAAAGGGGTCCCGGGGTCGAGCAGCATTTGCACCCGATCGCGCGGCAGCAGCTTGCCACGGGCGGTGTGTTTGGCGCGGGGGGCATCACCGCCGCCCATGGCCACACGCTCCAAATGGGCACGCAGGTCGTCGACCAAGGCCCGCATGGCGGCGGCGTTGTGCTGGAAATCGGCGGAACGCGGGTTCAGTTGAGAGTGCAAAACGGTCATGGTGCTTCCTAGGGGCTGGGGCCGCAGGGCATGGCCCCGGGCGCATCGAAAGTGCAATGCCTGCCAGCTTAAAGGCTGCAGCGCCGTTTGGGGGTGTCAAATGGGTTGCAAATCGTGCCACAATTTGCGTCACCATGAAAGACGCTGCCAGCGCCCCCCCCAGCCCCGGCCATTCATTGGCAAACCACCCCGGCATCTCCATGCGTGCCGAAACACCCATGGCTTTTGTGCGCGCCATTGCCAGCGCTTTCACCCTTCGCGGCCTCGACCCCTTGCCCGCCCTGCAGGCGGCACAAATTGCGCCAGACTCGCTGCAGCAGCCCGATGCGCGCATCACCGCTTTGCAAATGGAATGGCTCTCGGCCAGTGCCATGCGCGAGTTGGACGATGAGGCCCTAGGCTGGTTCAGCCGCCGCCTGCCCTGGGGCAGTTACGGCATGCTGGTGCGCGCCTCCCTGACCGCCCCCACCCTGGGCGTGGCACTGGCCCGCTGGTGCCGCCACCATGGCCTGCTGACCGACGACATCGACCTGCAAGTCGGCCAGTCGCAGGGCGTGGCCAGCCTGCAATTGACCGAGCAACGCGGGCTGGGCGCTTTGCAGGAATTCGCCGTGGTCTCGGTGCTGCGCAATGCTTTGGGCGTGGCCTGCTGGCTGACGGATTCGCGCATCCCATTACTGCAAACCACCTTGCGTTTTGCCCCGCCGCCGCACGCGGGCAGCTACCGGGTGCTGTTCGATGGACCGACCCAATTCAACGCGCCCGGGCACAGCCTGCAGTTTGACGCGGGCTACCTGAGCCTGCCCGTGCGCCGCGACGAGGCTGCCTTGCAGCGCATGCTGCAGCGCGCCTTGCTGCTCACGGTGCGTCCTTACCGGCGCGACCGCCTGTTGGTGGAGAAAGTGCGCCAAGCCCTGGCCGAGCACCCCGAGCACAGCCGCAATGCACACGACCTGGCCGCGTGGCTGAACCTGTCGGCCCGCACCTTGCACCGGCAACTCAAGGAAGAGGGCGCCAGCCTGCAGCAACTCAAAGACGCTGTGCGCCGGGACCTGGCCACCGACCTGCTACTGCGAACGAGTCGCCCCATCAAACAGATCGCCGCCGAGGTGGGGTTTCAGAACGAGAAGAGTTTCATGCGGGCGTTCAAGGGGTGGACGGGGCAGACGCCGGAGGGGGTGAGGTCTCGTCGGCCACCCCAGTCCACCTGAATTGGCTTTTATCGGTTCGAAAAGCGCTAATCATTTAAGTATAACCAGTTTATATTTTAAATTTGGCCTTACATTTGTTTAAAATTGTCCATAATTAAAAGCCCAAACAAACCACATGCCCACCCCTATGTCACGCCAGAATGAGTCAGAGATCCGACGCTTTGTTCAAGCCAAAGTGGCCATCGCCCTTGAGGACACACGGGTGGTGCTGATCGTGGGCCCTCGCCAAGCGGGCAAAACCACACTGGCGCGACGGTACGCCAACCCTGCTCGGCCTTTCATCACCTTGGACGACCCCGCCACTTTGTCTGCTGCTCGTGCCGACCCCACAGGTTTTGTACGGGGCTTGAGTCAAGCCGTGATCGATGAAGTCCAACGCGCACCCGATCTCTTGTTGGCCATCAAAGAGAGTGTGGACAAGGACACAAGGCCAGGTCGCTTTCTGCTCACCGGCTCCACCAACCTCATGGCCATGCCTATGGTCGCAGACTCTTTGGCGGGTCGTTTAGAGGTCGTCACACTGTTGCCCTTTGCGCAAGCCGAGTTGGCCGCCACGCCGGGCGATTTGCTGGACCGTTTGTTTGACGGCCACGGCTTGCCCGATGTGAGTATGCCTGTGGTGGGCCATGAGCTGATCGATTTGGTGCTCAAAGGGGGTTACCCAGAAGCACTGCGACGCTCAACGGCGGGTCGCCGCCAAGCCTGGCTCCTTGACTATGTGGCCTTGATCCTCGATCGCGACGTGCGTGATATCGCCCACATCGACCAGCTCGACCGCATGCCGCGCCTTTTGAACATGCTGGCGGCGCACGCTGGGCAAATGGTGAACCACAGCAGTTACGGCGCCGCGCTGGGGCTGACATCTCCGACCGCACAGAAATATGTGGGCATTTTGGAGCGCTTGTTTTTATTGCGCCAAATACCCCCGTGGTCAAGCCATGCGATCAGCCGATTGACGAAAACGCCCAAACTGCATTTTTTGGACACCGGCTTGCTTGCAGCACTGCGCAGCGCCACAGCCGATACATTGAAAAAAGACGCCTCACCCGAGCGCATGAGTTGGGGGCCGTTGTTGGAAAATTTCGTGGTCTCCGAAGTGCTCAAGCTCGTCACCTGGTCCGACAAGCGGCTGCGCATTTCACACTTTCGCAGCAAAAACCAAGACGAAGTGGACTTGGTCATTGAAGACCCACAGGGGCGTGTGGTTGGCATTGAAGTCAAAGCATCGGCCACGGTGCGCAGTGCTGATCTGCGTGGGCTGCGCCAACTGCAGGACGCAGTCGGCGACAAGTTTGTGCATGGACTTGTGCTGCATGACCATGACCGCATCACACCGTTTGACGCGCAACTGCATGCAGGTCCAATCTCTCTTTTATGGCGATGAACGATCAGCTGAATGCTTGAGCCATTTCGCCTCGGCCCTGGCCCGCGCTCATGACCCCAACCGCAACCCGCGCATGTGCTCAAACACCTGCGCCGCACCGGCTTGGCGCAGGGCATGTGCGTCAGCGCCCGGTGGCGCATAAGCCCACACGGTGGCCCCGGCAGCCACGCCCGCTGTGATGCCCACCGTGGTGTCTTCCACCACCAGGCAGCGCGCCGGATCAATCTGTAGATGCGCCGCTGCTGCCAAATACACATCAGGGTGGGGTTTGCTGCGGGGCATTTCGTGGCCGCTGAACACTCTGCCTTCAAAGAACCGCATCAGCCCCACTTGTTTGAGCATCATCTCGACCTTGAACCGGTCGGCCCCTGAGGCCACAGCAATGCGGCCTTGGCAGTGCGCGTGCAGATGGGCCACTGCGTCGTGAACGCCCTCAATGGCGGTGATGCTTTGGGTCAGCCTTTCGTTGCGCCTATCAAAAAACTGATCTAGCCAGACATCGGTCAAGGGTTGACCGGTATGGGCCTCAATGGTGCTGCGCTGACTTTTGACGGTGTGACCCACAAAACGCTGCATGCATTCGGCCAGCGACATGTGCCAGCCCTGCTCTTCAAACATGTCACGCAGCACGCCGCAAGTGATGGCCTCGCTGTCCACCAGCACGCCGTCACAATCAAACAAAATGGCTTCAAAGTTCATGCCGCCGATGATAAGGGCTCACGCCGGCCTGCAGATCACCGGATCACAGCACCTCGCCATCCACATAAAACCAGCGTCCGTCTTCGCGCAAAAAGCGGCTGCGTTCATGCTGTCGCACCGCTTTGCCTGCCAGCCTGAAACGGGCGACAAACTCTACTTCGGCAGTGTCGGCCCCGGTGCTTCGGTGCTGCCGAATCTCCAGACCCAACCATTTCGCCTGGACTTCAAGCGCCAGCGTGGCGGGGCGTTGGCTGGGGTGCCATGTGGCCAACAAATAAGGCACATTTCCGGTCACAAAAGCGCTGTAACGCGAGCGCATCAGACTTTCGGCATCGGCGGCGGGCACCCCGGCGTGGCAAGGGCCACAACAAACATCCAGGATCAAAACCTGACCTTTGGCGTTGCTGCGGCCGCAGGGACAAGACCCGGGCATCAATGGCCTTTACGCGAAGCGCTTTCGGCTTTGTGTTGCTCCAGCGTCACCATGGGTGCATTGGCTTTCTTCCATGCTGCAAAGCCGCCATCAATATGGGCCACGTTGCGCATGCCCATGTCTTGCAGGGTTTTGGTGGCCAACGCGCTGCGCCAGCCCGCACCACAAAACAAAATGAACTGTTTGCTTTCATCGCCAAAGACCGGCTTGAAATAGGGCGACGCCGGGTCCACCCAAAACTCCAGCATGCCGCGGGGTGCCAACAAGGCACCGGGCAGAGTGCCCTCTCGTTCCAGCTCACGCGGGTCACGAATGTCCACAATCTGCACAGACGGGTCGGTCAAGCGGGCGCGGACCTCTTCAACGCTGTGGGTGGTGACTTGGGCCATGGCTTCGTCCACAAGCGCCTGAAAACCTTTGGTAATGGGCATGTCGATGGTCCTTTGTGGTGTTTACAAGGCGCGTTGAATGATGATTTTCTGCACGTCGCTGGTGCCTTCGTAAATCTGGCACACGCGCACATCGCGGTAAATGCGTTCCACCGGAAAGTCGCTGACATAACCGTAGCCGCCCAGCGTTTGGATGGCAGCTGAGCACACCATTTCAGCCGCTTCGCTGGCAAACAGCTTGGCCATAGCGGCCTCTTTCAGGCAAGGCCTGCCTGCGTCGCGCAGGCTGGCAGCATGCCAGATGAGTTGGCGCGCGGCCTCAAGTTGCGTAGCGCAATCGGCCAGCCGAAAACCAACGGCTTGGTGATTGAAGATGCTCGTGCCAAAGCTCTCACGCTGCTTGGCGTAGTCAATCGCCACGTCCAGTGCGCTGCGGGCCATGCCCAGGCTTTGCGCGGCAATACCGATGCGCCCGCCTTCAAGGGAAGACAAAGCAATCTTGTAGCCCTCACCTTCCTGACCAATCAGGTTTTCGGCAGGAATGCGGCAATTGTCAAAATTGATCTGTGCTGTGTCGCTAGAGTGTTGGCCCAACTTATCCTCTAGGCGCGCCACCACATAACCGGGGGCGCTGGTGGGCACCAAAAATGCGCTCATGCCTTTCTTGCCCGCGCCCTTGTCGGTCACGGCGATCACCACCGCCACATCACCATGCTTGCCACTGGTGATGAACTGCTTGACGCCATTGATCACGTAGGTATCACCGTCTTTCACGGCGGTGGTCCGCAGGGCCGAAGCGTCAGAGCCCACATGAGGCTCAGTCAGGCAAAACGCGCCCAGCAACTGCCCTTGTGCCAGCGGTGTGAGCCACTGCTTTTTTTGTGCCTCGTTGCCATACATCATCAAGATGGCGTTGACGGGGCAGTTGGTCACGCTGATGGTGGTGCTGACGCCGCCGTCTCCCGCGGCAATTTCTTCGAGCACCAGAGCCAAAGTCATGTAGTCCAGACCCGCACCGCCCAAAGCTTCTGGCACACAAATGCCATAAGCACCCAGCTCGGCCAGCCCTTTGTGCGCCTCTTTGGGAAAGTGGTGATTTTTGTCCCACTCGGCGGCGTGCGGCCACAGCTCTCGCTGCGCAAAGTCGCGCACCGCATCGCGGATCATTTCCTGGTCGGGGGTCAGCAACATGTGGATCCTTCGGTTAAACCAATTCGAGTGCGACGGCCGTGCCTTCGCCGCCGCCAATGCACAGCGTGGCCAGGCCTTTTTTCAGGCCACGGGCCTTAAGCGCATGAATCA
>CAMDXR010000070.1 GCA_945877725.1 Limnohabitans sp. Rim8 | reverse complement strand
GACTGCTGCGGGGGTCAGGCCGCTGATCGAGGCGGGGGTCAAGGCGTCCACCTGCACGCCCGTCAGGGCCGCAGCGGCAGCGCTGGTGATGCTGGCAGCAGCCACAATGTCGGCCACCGCTTGTTGCTGCACCGCACTCAGATCGGGCGCAATGGCAGCCACCTGGGCCGGGCTCAGTTGGGCCAACACGCTTACGGGCAAGGAGGCCGTTTGCGCAGGCGTCAAGGCCACCAGTTGGGCCGTGCTCAATGCTGCCACCTGCGCGGCGTCCAGACTGCCAGCGGCCTCTACGCTGAGGCTAGATACAGCTGCAGGCGTGAGGTTACGCACTAGTGCGGGGCTAAGACTCTCGACTTGAGCTACCGTGATTTGTTGTGCCTGGCTAGACGTGATCGCTGCCACCTGGATGGTGTTTAAGCTGGAGATGGCCGACACGCTCAAGCCAGCCAATGAGTTGGGCGCTAGCGACTCGATTTGGACCACCGTCAAAGCACCTACTTGTGCAGTTGTCAATTGCGCTGATTGTTCAGGTTTAAGAGCATTGACCTGGACTGTGCTCAAACTTTGTAAAACGACTGTATTGATGCTGCTGACCGCAACAGGCGACAAAGATGCCACTTGGCTTGCGCTCAATGCGTCAACTTGGTTAACTGTGATTTTTGCCACCTGAGAAGGGGTAAAGCTAGAAATTTGTGAATTTGATAGCTTTGCCACTATTTCAGAGCTTAAATTGCTCACGGCATTGGGATTAAGTGCGGCTACAAAATCCAGATTTACCAAACTTGCAACACTTGTATTGTTTTTCTTCAACGCTTCAAAAACGTGAGTTCCTGAAGCCAATGCGCCTTCAATCAGCAATTGTGTAAACGTTTCAGGCGAAGAAGGCGGCTTACTTAACTCAGTCAGTGCGGCATCTACGCCTTTTGACTGCCCACCCAAGCCAGAAATAACAGCCAATACAACGCCAGCGGCATTAGCCTCCTGCAAATTACCCTCTGTATCCACCGTGGTCACCACGGCTTGTTTTTCAGCAGAGCCTGCTAACCCATACTTAGCAGCGGTAGAAATATTGATATCAACAATCGACTGTTTGGAAACATTTCCCAAGACCGAAGACGATGTGCCTGCATCTCCGCCTCGATCATTAAGGATCTTTCGGGTCGCTTCTTCTGACAGAGGAGAGACCGTTATATCCAAAGTGCTTTCGGTGGACTTGAATTCAAAGGCTGCACGGAGATCAATGGCCAAATCGAGCGGTGCTTTTGATTGCTCATCTACATAATCGGTCTGCGCATTGGTATCTGTGATCTTCACCAATATCAGACCAGCGTAGTTGCTGGAAAGCACAATGGTCATCTTGCCGTTTGCCTTAGCTACAAATGCCTGCTCGGCAACAAGCACATTCCCTAAATTGTCAAAAAGTGTGATTTTTAGTCCATTGACGGTCAGCACCGGGCCTGCAAAAACGCCAACTTCCAAGGTTCGGATTGGGTCTGGTTGGCTGGGTTCTGTTGGTTTCGGCTCTAAATCTATGAAGCTTTTTGACATCTCATAGGCACCACCACCCCCTATTAAAGATACGGCTAAAGCATCAATAAAGGTCAAGGGCGCTAGTGGAATCACCAATGCCGAAGCGTAAAGGCCACTCGGATTGAACCATTGAGGCAGATCACCCGACCCGTCTTTGAACCAGATATCCTGGCTTTCTTCGTGTTTCCAGTCTGTCAAGTTGGATGCGGAGTCGAGCACCCAAAACGGGATGTTTGCGTCTCCGGAGGCGAAAACAAACTCTGATTCTGTCTTTAGTGCAGCTTTTCCATAGTTAGTTGTGAGAGTAAAAAAATCATTAATAGTTATTAAATTTTCATCACTAAGAGTAATTAGTAATTGTAATTTAACTCGTTGAATCTTTTTGGGAGTAACTATTTTTCCGCTAATGGGATCGGTCAAGGTATAACTTATCCCCCTTACAGCATCAATAGACGAAATGCTCTCTATCGAATTATTACTAGCATTGCTATTAAATAACAAGTAGTCTATTATAGGATTTGATCTGAAATGATTTTCGCTTTTGGTAAGCCTTGGAGTTACAGGGGACATCAAGGGATTAACATCGTTATTTGACTTATTCATATTTCATGCCAAGAGAGGAATATCTTTTTATTTTAATTCTTTAATATATCCAGTATTATTAAAATTGTTCGCTAGTTAGTACTTGTTATTTCAACATTCATACACCACCGAATAGCATCGAAGACATGCTGAAACTGTGCTATTTACGTATTAAAAAAATATTTGTCCTGATTGTTTTAAGTGCGCCGCTTATCTTGTCGGCTCAGGGTATTGATGAATTACCAGCGTTGTTGATGACCGTCTGGGAGAACCACCCCAACCTCAAAGCCAAACGCTCAGATAAAAATGCAGCCCTTGCAGGTGTCACTGTTGCTGAGCGGCAGTTTTGGCCGACCCCGTCGATCACAAACGATGTCGGACCAGAAGACCGGGATGGTCGTAAAAACGCGACCACTGCGCGCGTCTCTTATCCGGTATTCACCGGAGGCCAGCTGACGGCAGACCTTGAAATTGCGGAGCTGCGCAATCGGATTTCAGAATCAGATCTTGAAATCACCGGTCGTGAACTGGTGATGCAATTTGTCGATTTGTACCGAACCTGGTGGTTTCATTCAGTTCGAATTGAAAGTTACCGGGAATCTCTGGAACAAATGGATCAGCTTCGTCAAATGCTGGCGCGAAGATCTGAAGCAGGTGTTTCAGCCCGGTTGGATTTGGCTCAAGCCAACCTGCAATGGCAGCGAATGCAAGACGAAAATCAACAGGCCTACAAACAACGTGATCAGGCATTGGCCGACATGGTGACGTTTGGACGTCAAAAGATGAACCCTGTATTTCATCCATTGACTTATTGGCCCAAAACGCCCTATAGCAACATTGATGATTTAACCGAACGGGTGCTTGACACTCACCCGAGCATGAACTTAGCGGGGTGGCAAATCGATTTGGCACAAGCTGAACTGAAAAAATCAAGTGCCAGTTCGCTCCCAACCGTTAGCCTGCGCGTAGAAAAACAATTTGGCTCTTACCTTGGTTCTTTGGCACCAGGAAGCCGCATTTATTTGAACTCACAGTTCTCCATGGGCGCAGGATTGACGGCTTTGCCCCTGCAAGAACAAGCCTTGGCCCGCGCTAAAACAGCCGAGCTGCAAGCCTACTCGAGCAGTTTGACTCTGGCTACACAAGTTCAAAAACTTTGGCATGACCGGTCACAGGCTTGGGAAAAAATAATCACCCTCCGAGACCAACTCAAATTACAAAAAGAATTGGCCGATGCAGGAATTCGATTATTCACTGCTGGACGCCGCAGTTGGCAAGACTTGCTTGGCTTGCAACGCGAGCTTTACCAACTGCAGGCCACAGAAAGTGAGGCACAAGCTGCTTACCTCGCTGCCGACTGGCGTATTCATCTGCTAGCGAACACGTTACCGATGTTCAGCTTCCCCTCCAACTGATTTGAAGGCTCCGCTTTGGCGGAAAAATAATTCCATGACCGATCCTTTAGAGAAACCCGACTGGACCATGCTTGCGCAATGGGTCAATCGCAGGTTGAGTTTGCTCGACGGGCGACTGCACGCCTTGACACCGCCCGAAACGCATTTATTGGGCGAAGCTCTTACTGCAGCCTCTGAAGATGTCATAAAGATAAAAGACACCCTCTCACAGTTTTTAAAGCAAACCGGATTGCTTAAAGCTGCTTGGATAAAAACACCCAAAGTCCATCTATTGCCCATGCTGGGATGCGGCAAAGTCACCGGTTTGTGTTTGATACACGGACGATCACCGCAATCAGGCCTTTGGATTGCCGAAACACCAAAAGGCCGTGTTGAATGGGCCACCATCCCCACAGACTTGGTATTTTGTTCGGTATCGCTTGGTTGGCGCGAAAAGCTTGAAACCGGCGCACTGGCTGTCTTTGTCCAAGTGTTGATGCAATATAAAAAACCCCTGGTTTATTTTGGGGTGGCATCTTTGTTGGTGAACTTGCTGGCCTTGCTCACTTCGCTTTACAGCATGCAGGTTTATGACCGCGTCATTCCCTCTAAAGGCATTGAAACACTGGTCGTTTTGACGATTGGCGTTTCCGTCAGCATCCTCTTTGAGTTGGTACTCAAGTTTGTGCGTTCATTGATGATGGATCGGGTTGTCCAAAGCGCCGACGTTGAACTCTCACACCGAATATTTGAGCGATTGATGAGCGTTCGAATGGACCAATTCCCAGCAAGCGTGGGCACACTGGCATCGCAACTGCGCAGCTATGAATTAATTCGTGGGTTTGCCTATTCGGCCACCACTTATTTACTGATTGATACGCCATTTGCGCTGGTCTTTCTGCTCCTGATTTTCCTCATTGGAGGCCCGGTTGTCGCAGCAGTTCCTTTGACGTTTTTCATCGTCGCCCTGTTGCTGGGCATGACTTTCAAAAAGAAAACCGAGCAGCACACACGCGAATCACAAGCCTCTTCCAATCGAAAATTAGGTTTGCTGGTTGAAGCCGTGGATGGTGCAGAAACCATCAAAGCCCAAGGTTTGCGCTGGCACTTTTTAAACCGTTGGAATGCACTGACACAGCAAAACGTGCAGGAAGACCGAAAGGTTCGCCACATCAATGAGTCATCGACTTATTACGCGGCCACCATGCAGCAACTCAGCTATGTTTTGCTGGTCGCCACGGGAGCCTATGTAGCCTCTACAACCAATGATCTCACTGCCGGTGGTTTGATCGCGTGCTCTATTTTGAGCGGCCGTGTTTTGCAACCTGTCACCATGTTGCCCGGCTTGCTGACGCAATGGGCCAACTCAAAATCGGCACTCACGGGTATTGACGCCATATTCAAATTGCAAGTGGATCACCATGATGCATTGACGCCTTTGCCACTGGTCGCTGCCGAAGGTTCTTATTCTTTAGAGAATGTCGTATTTGGTTACCCTGGCCAGACGCAAACTTTGCAGGTCCCCAAATGGGAAGTCAGACCGGGAGAAAAAATTGGCATCATCGGTGGCATCGGCAGTGGAAAAAGTACTTTCCTTAAATTGCTGGCAGGTCTTTACAAGCCCAACGATGGGCGCGTACTGTTTGATCGCCTCGACATTCAACACATTTCACGTTCACACCTCAGCCAGCACGTCGGCATGATTTCCCAGGCGGTGCAACTCTTTGCAGGCACCCTCAAAGACAACTTGGTGGCAGGACTGGTTGGCATCACTGAAGAGTCTGTGCGCGAAGCCTGCCAAGCCACTGGCCTGGCCGCTTTTGTGGCAAGCCACCCCAAAGGTCTGGACATGCCCATTGCAGAAGGCGGTGGCGGCGTCAGTGGGGGGCAACGCCAATTGATTGGTCTGACCCGTTTGCTGCTGACTCGCCCAGCCGTATGGCTGTTAGACGAACCGACCTCCAGCATGGATGACGAAACCGAACGCAGAACCTTGAATGTTCTGGCGGGCTCTGTTGCACCCACGCAAACCATGATATTGGTGACCCACAAGGCTTCGGTGCTGTCACTCGTCAGCCGACTGGTGGTCATGGCGGGCGGTCGCATTGTTCTGGACGGGCCGCGCGATGCAGTGCTAGAACACTTACGCAACTCAAGTAAAACGGCAGCCAACACACCAGCGCAAGCCACACCTTCGGCGGCCGTGTCTTCTGCCACCTCAATTTCTTGACGGCGGATTCAGCTATGTTCATTCGATTTTTAAAAGTGTTTATCCCCCAAGATGGGTTGCAAAGATTGCTGTTGTTGCTTACCGCTATGTTGGTTGCGGGCGTGATGTGGGCGTCTTGGGCCGAGATTCCGCAAAAAGCGCGTGGCACTGGGCAAGTCATTGCCCTTTCACGCACCCAAGTGATTCAAGCGGCCAATGACGGTGTGATTCAAGAGATTTTGGTGCGCGAAGGGGATGCCGTCGAAAAAGGCCAATTGCTGATGCAATTGGATGCTTCACAACTGAATGCAGCCACCCAGGACAGCAAAGGAAAAGTCGCTGCTTTACGGGCCACATTGGCCCGTTTAAGCGCCGAGGTTTTTCAGCGCCCACTCGTCTTTTCTGGCTTTGATACAGTGACTTATGCGTCATTTGTCAAAAACCAGACTGATTTATACCAACGGCGCAAACAAGGCCTAAAAGAAGAAATTGACACGCTAGAAAGCATGGTCAGCAATGTTCAACAAGAGCTGAACTTTAGCCAACCCCTGCTGACCTCTGGCGATATTGCGGTCACCGAAATTCTACGACTCAAGCGCACATTGTCTGAATTGAAGGGCAACATTTCCAACCGCCGAAACAAGTTCTTTCAGGATGCCCAGGCGGAGATGACGAAGGCCGAAGAAGAGCTCACAACCCAAGAGCAAATGCTCATTGAACGCAGCACCAACATGGAGCGCATGCAAATGTACGCACCCAACGACGGCCTGGTACGCAACGTACGCGTCACTACATTAGGTGGCCGTGTTCGTCCGGGTGATGTGGTGATGGACCTGCTGCCCACCAACAGTGAGTTGATCGTCGAAACCAAGCTCAAACCACAGGACCTGGCCTTCATTGGCGTCGGGCACGATGTTTCGGTCAAGCTGGATGCTTATGACTATTCAATCTACGGCATCTTGGACGGCAAGGTCATTTATGTTAGCCCGGATGCCTTGACCGAAGATACGCGTGCTGGAGAAAATATTTACTACCGAGTCCATGTGCGTATTCAGCAAAACCACCTCAAAACCAAGGTGGGTAAAACCATTCAGATCACCCCGGGCATGACCGCCCAAGTGGAAATTGAGACCGGCAAGATGACGGTGTTGAATTACCTGATCAAGCCACTGGTCAAGACTTTTACGTCCTCTATGACAGAACGCTAAATCAAAGCCGTCCTGTTCAGCTTCAAGTCTTGAGCTTGGATCGAAGGTTCCAGTCAACAAACGCTTCTAAATCCCCAAAAAAAATCCAGCACTCAGGCTGGATTTTTTTGTACTCGACAGCGCTCAAAACGGAATATCGTCGTCCATGTCGTCAAAACTGCTGGCGGCCGGTTTGGGCGCAGCTGCCGGGCGTTGTGCTGGGGCTTCTGCCGGACGCGCTGCTGGAGCCTGACGGGGCGCATAACCACCGCCGCCACCGCCATCATCCGCAGGACCGCCCATGCCTTGACGACCACCCAACATTTGCATCGTCTCGCCCCGGATTTCGGTGGCAAATTTCTCTATGCCGTCTTTGTCGGTGTATTTGCGGGTGCGCAAACTGCCTTCTACGTAAACTTGTGAACCTTTTTTGAGATATTGCCCGGCAATTTCGGCCAATTTACCGAAAAAACTGATGCGGTGCCACTCGGTGGCCTCTTTCATTTCGCCGGTTGCCTTGTCTTTGTAGCGGTCGGTGGTGGCCACATTGATGTTGCTCACAGCATCGCCAGACGGCAGATAGCGGGTTTCGGGATCGCGGCCCAAATTGCCGACGATGATGACTTTGTTGACTGATGCCATGGAAACTCCTCAATGAAGCTGGAATTATGGCCCTTTATGAGGCCGATGGAACGGCGGTCGTTCGACCAGGTGTCTGCATGGGCAGTGCCACCAACCACCAAAACAACATAGCGACAGCGCAACAGGCAAATAAAGCAGGGCTGCCCCAGTTTTTAACCAGCCACCCGCCCAACCAGCCCCCCACAAAAAAACCAAGAGATTGCAAGGTGTTGTACACCCCTAAAGCTGTCCCCCGAATCTGACTGGGTGCCATGCGCGAGGCCATGCTGGGTTGGGTGGCCTCCAAAACATTAAAGCCGCAGAAGAAAGCAAACAAAAGAATGGCCATAGCCCCCACGGTGGAGGTCCCGACCGACTGCACCAACAAGCCCACCTGAACCAATGCGATCAAGGCTATTGCGCTCAAAAAAGCCTTTTTAAGATGGCCCCGCCGTTCTAAAGCAAAGACACCCCCCATCAAAACAAAGGAGCCCAAAACAGCGGGCAGGTACACCTGCCAATGGTCGGCCTTGGGTAAACCCGACTGAACCAGCAAGGCCGGTATGGCCACCCACATGGCCAGCTGCACGGCGTGCAAGACAAAAACACCCACGTTCAGCCGCATCAAATCCGCTTGCCGCAAAACATCACGCAAACTGCCTCGGGCCGGGCCAAGAGAGCGAGCAGGTTCCGGGGGCGCCCCCCAGATCACCACCACAATGCCCAGCAAGGCCAAAAACCCGGTCAAACTGAAAAGCCCTGTCAAACCAACCATGGCGGCCAGCACAGGGGCGACCACCAAAGAAAGGGCAAACATCAGACCGATACTGGCCCCAACCATGGCCATGGCCTTGGTGCGGACTTCATCACGGGTCATATCGGCTAACAAAGCCGTCACGGCAGCAGAAACAGCCCCGGCACCCTGCAAGCTGCGCCCCAGCAACAGACCCGTCAAATCGGTGGCGGCGGCGGCCCAAAAACTGCCGAGCGCAAAAATAATCAACCCCAGCACAATGACGCGTTTACGGCCAAAACGGTCAGAAGCCATGCCAAAAGGCAACTGCAACAAGCCTTGCGTTAAACCATAAATACCCATGGCCAAACCCAGCAAAACCGGGTCGTCGCCCCCCGGGTATTTGCGCGCCTCAAGGGCAAACACCGGCAACACCAAAAACAAACCCAACATGCGCAAGGCAAAAATAGTGGCCAACGAGGTGCTGGCGCGCCGCTCCATGGGACTCATGGCGGCAGACAAAGGCACAGAGGTCATGTCGGGGGTGTCGGGGGTGTCGGTCACGCGAAGCACGGGGTAAACAGTCGGGAAAGGGGGCATTGTCCCTGATTGGACTCGGCGGGTGCCAAAAAAGGTGCCAAAGGGGATAATCAAAGGTTTTGCTGACCTGGCCGATCACTGTGAAACTTGTTGATTCCCCTCTCTTGCCCGACGAACCCGAACCCGCGCGGTATTTGGCCACGGCACTGCGTCAAACGCACATCAGCGTTCGGGGGGCACGTACCCACAACCTGAAAAACATCGACCTCGACATCCCGCGCAACCAACTGGTGGTCATCACCGGGCTGTCGGGCTCAGGCAAATCCAGCCTGGCGTTTGACACCCTTTATGCCGAGGGCCAGCGGCGGTATGTGGAAAGCCTATCGGCCTATGCACGGCAATTTTTGCAGCTCATGGACAAACCCGATGTGGACCTGATCGAAGGCTTGTCGCCCGCCATCTCCATTGAACAAAAAGCCACCAGCCATAACCCGCGCTCAACCGTGGGCACCGTGACCGAGATTCACGACTACCTGCGACTTCTTTACGCCCGTGCAGGCACTCCCTATTGCCCCGACCACGAACTGCCACTGCAAGCGCAAACCGTCAGCCAAATGGTGGACACCGTGCTGGCCTTGCCAGATGACACCAAACTGATGATCCTCGCGCCCATTGCACGCGAGAAAAAAGGCGAATTTGAAAAAGTCTTCGAGCAAATGCAAGCCTTAGGCTATGTGCGCTTTCGCATCAATGGCAAGACGGTTGAGGTGGAAGATCTGCCCACGCTGAAGAAGACCGAAAAACACAACATCGACGTGGTGGTGGACCGCATCAAGGTTCGCTCGGAAGAAGATGCCAAAGCCCGTGATGCCCTGCGCCAGCGCTTAGCCGAAAGCTTTGAGGCTGCGCTGCAACTGGCCGAACACCGCGCCGTGGCCCTGGAAATGGACACCGGCACCGAGCACCTTTTTAACGCCAAGTTTTCTTGCCCGGTCTGCCACTATTCCATCAGCGAATTGGAGCCGCGCCTGTTCTCCTTCAACTCGCCCATGGGGGCCTGCCCCACCTGCGACGGCATTGGCAACATGGCGTTTTTTGACCCCGAGCGAGTCGTGGCATTTCCAAGTCTCAGCCTGGCCAGTGGGGCTATCAAAGGCTGGGACCGCCGCAACGGGTTTTATTTCAGCATGCTCGAAAGCCTGGCCAAGCACTACCAATTCGACATCGAAGCCCCCTTTGAAAGCTTGCCCGACATCACCCAGCAAGTTTTGCTGTTTGGATCGGGGCTGGAAGAAATCAAATTCAGCTACACCATGGAAAGCGGCGCTTCGCAAGGCAAAAAGGTCAGCAAAAAGCACGCCTTTGAGGGCATCATCCCCAACATGACTCGGCGCTACCGCGAAACCGACTCGTCCATCGTTCGCGAAGACTTAGGCCGCTACCGCAACACCCAAGCCTGCACCGACTGCAAGGGCACGCGCCTGCGACGCGAAGCGCGCCATGTGCGCATTGGCGAAGGGGTTCAATCGCGTGCTATTTTTGACATCAGTCACATCACACTGGGCGAGTCGCAGAAATACTTTCAGACCCTGAAATTGAAAGGGGCTAAAGCCGAAATTGCCGACAAAGTGGTGCGCGAAATCGCCTTGCGCCTGAAGTTTTTGAACGATGTGGGGCTCAACTACTTAAGCCTGGACCGCAGCGCCGACAGCCTCTCGGGTGGAGAATCCCAACGCATCCGCTTGGCCAGCCAGATCGGCTCGGGCCTGACGGGTGTGATGTACGTGCTGGACGAACCCAGCATCGGCCTGCACCAACGTGACAACGACCGCCTGATTGGCACGCTGCAACACCTGCGCGACATCGGCAACAGCGTGCTGGTGGTCGAACACGACGAAGACATGATCCGCGTGGCCGACCATGTGATCGACATGGGGCCGGGTGCGGGCATACACGGCGGGCGGGTTATGGCGCAAGGCACTTGTGCCGACATCCTGGCCGCCCCCGACTCGGTGACGGGCCAATACATGTCGGGGCGCAAAAAGATTGACATTCCCAAGCGCCACAAACCCGGTAAAGACTTCATTGAAATTGTGGGCGCTACCGGCAACAACCTAAAAAGCGTGAATGTCAAATTTCCGGTGGGCTTGCTCACTTGCGTCACGGGCGTCTCGGGCTCGGGCAAATCCACCCTGGTCAACGACACCCTGTACACCGCCGCAGCGCACCAGAGTCACCGCGCCCACGACGAAGCTGCCGCACACCAAGAAATCAAAGGGCTGGAACACTTTGACAAAGTCATCAACGTTGACCAATCACCCATTGGCCGCACCCCGCGCAGCAACCCAGCCACCTACACCGGGCTGTTCACCCACATCCGCGATCTGATGGCCGAAGTGCCCGCCGCACGAGAACGCGGCTACGGACCGGGGCGCTTTAGCTTCAACGTGACGGGGGGCCGCTGCGAAGCCTGTCAGGGCGACGGCATGGTGAAAGTAGAAATGCATTTTTTGCCCGACGTGTACGTGCCCTGCGACGTGTGCCACGGCATGCGCTACAACCGCGAAACCCTGGAAGTGCAATACAAAGGACAGAACATCGCGCAAATCTTGAACATGACAGTGGAAACCGCGCACGCGTTTTTCAGCGCCGTGCCCAACATTGCCCGCAAACTGCAAACTCTGCTCGATGTAGGCCTGACCTACATCCGCCTAGGCCAAAGCGCCACCACGCTGTCGGGCGGCGAGGCGCAACGCGTGAAACTGGCGCTGGAACTGTCCAAGCGTGACACGGGCCG
>CAMDXR010000069.1 GCA_945877725.1 Limnohabitans sp. Rim8 | reverse complement strand
CGTTCCACCACGGTTTTGACCTTGGGGTCTCTGGCTTGGCACACCGGGCAAGCGCTGGCAGGTTGGTCGGGATCGCAGCGATAAGGGCAACCCTTGACCACTTTGATGGGCGGCAATAAGTCGGCCAGGGCGCGCACGGCGGTTGATTTGCCGGTGCCACGGTCCCCCAGCACCAGCACGCCGCCAATGCTAGGGTCTACGGCCACCACCTGAATGGCCAGTGTCATTTCGTCTTGACCAACAATGGCCGCAAAAGGGAAGGTCAGTGCCATGGGGCGTTCCGGAAAGCTGTACTCAGGGGATCATCCAAAAGACCCAACAAAGTGTCAAGTTAAATTTACAGTTCGAAGTTTACAGTTTGAGGTTTACAGCTTGGTGTTTTTGGGAGATGCGTGTGCGCTTTCGCTTTCCGGTTTCAGGCCGTAACGTGCGGCCAAGTCCCAAACATGCCTTGGCAACATGTTTTTGATCCGTGCCGGGGCTTCACGCCGCAGATGCAGGATGGACTCAATGGCCTTCATCTCGACCCTGGCGCGGGCAAACTCCAGACCACGAGGGCCAACACGCGGCATCAGCCAGTTCACCAAGGGCTTGATCCATGCGGGCATGCGGCGCAAGGGCAAGCCCCCGGCGGCCCGTTCGGTGTTGGCCATGAAACCGCGTACCGGCCCGTCGCGCTTGCCTCGGCTAATAGGGGTGCTGGTCACCAATTGGTCTTTCAGACCGTCCAACAGGGCTTGGCCGCGTTCGTTGCGCACCAACAACCATTGCTGGCCATGTCCGCCCATATAGCCCACCGTGATGTCCGACAGCACATTGGTGTAGTCCACACAAGTGCGGCAGGTGAGCGGGAAAAAGTCCGGCGGCAGGGTGGACAGCGGCAGGTTCAAAAACGGAATCAGGCGTTTTTCGCCCTGGTCGGTGCGCACCTCGACCTTGTAATCGGCCCGAAACTCGACATAGCTGATGTCTTGTGGACGGTCCGAAATCAGGCCCAGAAACTGGTGAAAATTCTCTGTCGTGGTGTTGTCCGAGCAAGGGGTGCCAATCACATACAACTGCTGTAGGCCTTGCTCGCGCTCCAGTTGGGGCTGAATGGCCCGAAGCGCGTAAATCTGGCAGGGGATTCCAATCACGGCCAGCCGCTTGTGGCCTTCTGCCAGCGCCGGTTCCACCAAACTGAGCAAGGGGGCATAGCCCATGCGCATGCCCCGGCACTGCTGCATGTCTTGGGCGCGGGTGACCACCACGGGGCGGGGCCGCCAACGGTCTTTGGGGTCGGCGGCCATGGCAATCACGGCGTCCACCAGGCCTTTTTCGAGCAGCACTTCGGCCAAGCGGGTGGTGATGCCCGTCCACTGGGCGCCCCCCAGTGGCGGGTCCATGCGGGCACTCAGAATTTGTTGGTAGGGGCCAAAAAACAACTCATCTGGCTGCGCGGTTTGTTGCTGGCGCTGACGCCCATGCACACGTTGCTCCAGCAGTGGGTAGTCAGGCTGAATGAACTGACAGGCCTGACCACAACGCTTGGGGTCTTGGGTACGCGAGAGACCGCAATCGGTACAAAGCTTACGTGCAGGCACCGACTCTTCTGGGGCGATCATCGGGTTCACTGGCAACCTGCTTTCAGCCTGCGCGCGTGAAAGGCAAGACGCCGATCAGCCAAAGGTGCAAGCCTCCCATTAAAAAAGCAGCCCAGACTCCCGTGCCCAAAGCCAAGGCCAACAAACTGCCCACCAAGGTACCTTGGGGTGCTGAGTGCATGTTGGAGCGGTCACGCTTGCGGGCAGCACGAAACACCAACACAGACCAGATTAAGAACCCGCCAAACAGCAGCACATCGGCCAAATTGCCGTTCGACAACAAATGCCCCAAGGCCCAGACTTTGACCGACAAAGTCATGGGGTGGCGCAGTTTGGCCTTGATCTGGTTGCCGGGCACATAGGCCGCCACCAACAACACCATCGCCACCCACATCAACAAAATGGTAGCGTGCTGCATGCCGCGTGGAGGCGTCCAAAGGGCCACGGGGTCCATTCTGGCCAGGGCGTAGCCCTGCACCAGTAAGATCAAACCCAACAATGAGATGACGCTGTAAATGCCTTTAAAACCCAAAGCTCCCCAGCGGTTAATCAGTTGCTTGCGCCATTGCGGGGCCAGACTTTGGAGGGCATGAATACCCAAAAAGAGGATCAGTCCGATCAACATTTGCAGCATGGGTAAACCTTTGTTTATGGGGGGTGGCAATATGGCTTGCATTCTGACATGGACCTGTCCATTCTGGTTGACATGACCACCCTAGGGCTTTCCTGTGTGATTTGCTCGGGTATCACTAAAAAAATGACAAAGTGACTGATCTGGCACACAATGAACTGCTTAGTATTTTTTGATTGCACCTTTAAGGAAATTTCCATGTCCAGTTTTTCTGCAAAAACCTCTAACCGCCGCGTCTTCATGATGCAAATGGCCACTGCCGCCACAGCTGTAATGGCTGTGAGCGAGGCAACTGCGCAAGCCATGGTGGACGAAAAAGACCCGCAAGCCGCCGCTTTGGCTTACAAAGCTGATGGCACCAAAGTCGACAAAGCCAAGTTTCCCAAATTTGTAGCCGGTTCCAATTGCGCCAACTGCGCCTTGTACCAAGCCAAAGCAGGCGCTGCCGCCGGTGGCTGCCCCTTGTTTGCAGGCAAGCAAGTTGCGGCCAAAGCCTGGTGCTCGGCTTGGGCCAAAAAGGCTTGATGCGCGCATCAACTTGAACCCGCTCGACCGGGTTCCTCCCAAAAACCGCCCTAGGGCGGTTTTTTTGTGCTCACTTGAGGCTCACCGCCATGGCGGTCGGAAAGTGACGGTTTGAGCAAAGGACAGGCCAGACTTTGGGGTCGGTCTTGGGTTCGACGGAACTTGGCAGCTTCGGGCTTACCCTGATTTACCCGCTTTATCCGGGGCATTGCGGAGACAAAGTGTCAATCCAGCGTTACACTTTGTTTTGTCTTTAACCGACCGGAAAGCCCGCGATGGCGTCTTGGGTACTGAAAGCGATGGACTTGGCCTGCCAAAAGGCCCATCGAACCTTGTTCGATAGCGTGAGCTTTTCCGTTGCCCCGGGCCACTGGCTGCACATTGAGGGCGGCAATGGGTGCGGCAAAACCAGTTTGTTGCGTATTTTGTGTGGTTTGGCCCCAGCCGCTCAAGGCAAGGTCCACTGGTCAAATCCCTTAAATGTGACTTCTCAAGATGAACCTATCCACCGGCCCGATCGCTCGGTGTTGCATTACATCGGCCACGCTTTGGGGCTGAAAGCCGATCTGAGCGCCTGTGAAAACTTGTGCATGGATGCCCACATCGGTGGCTTACACCTGACGCAGGCGCAGGCTTTGCAAGCTTTGGAGGCTCAAGGCCTAAAAAGCCGGGCGCACTTGCCGGTGCGTGTGTTGTCGCAAGGGCAGCGCCAAGGTGTGGCGCTGGCGCGTTTGCGGACCAGCACCGCCCCTTTGTGGGTGTTGGATGAACCCCTGGTGGGCTTGGACGCTTTGGCGACCGACACGACCCGCGACTTGATGCAAAAACACCTTGCGCAAGGGGGTGCGATTGTCTTGACCAGTCACCATAACGTTCAGTTGCAAGGGCCGGGGGCGCATTACCGCCTAGACCGTGGGGCCAGCCCGGCATGAACGCTGCCGCCCATTTGTCTCTTGGCCCCAGTCCGTGGCTGGCCATGGGTGGCTTGTTGCGGCGCGATGTTCGGCTGGCGTTTCGTCGCAAGTCCGAGTGGCTGAGCGGTGTCTTTTTCTTTGTGTTGGTCGCGGCCTTATTTCCGCTGGCGATTGGCCCTGAGCCTGCCACCTTGCGTGCGATCGGCCCCGGCGTGCTGTGGGTGGCCGCTTTGCTGGCCAGCATGTTGAGCCTGAGTCGCTTGTTTGAGTCCGACTACCAAGATGGCAGTTTGGAGCAAATGAGCTTGTCGGCCGCCCCCTTGTCATGGCTGGTGGTGGCCAAACTGTGCGCCCATTGGTTGATCTCCGGCTTGCCCCTGGTGTTGTTGTCCCCCTTGCTGGGCTTGCAATTTGCACTGGAGCCCGAGGCCTTGTTCATGCTGGGTTTGACACTGTTGATTGGAACGCCCGTGTTGTCTTTGATCGGGGCCATTGGGGCCGCACTGACTTTGGGGGTGCGGGGCGGGGGCGTGCTGCAGTCGCTGTTGTTATTGCCCTTGTATGTGCCGGTTTTGGTGTTCGGGGCTGGCGCGGTAGATGCGCAGATGCGCGGCCTCGGGGGCTCGGCGCAGGTGTCGGTGTTGCTGGCACTGTTGTTGGCGGCGGCGGCTTTTAGCCCCTGGGCTTGTGCGGCGGCTTTGCGTCTGGCGTTGGAGTGAAACCATGAAATTGTTTCATTACGCCGCGCCGCAAAATTTTTACCCTCTGGCTGGACGCATTTGGCCGTGGCTGGCGCTGCTGGCCGCCGTCTTGGCGCTGGCGGGTTTGTGGGTGGGTTTCATGCTGGCGCCCTCGGATGCGCAGCAGGGGCAGGCTTATCGCATCATCTATATCCATGTTCCGGCCTCTTGGATGGCCATGGTGATTTATCTGGCCATGGCGTTCTGGAGCATTTTGGGTCTGGTGTTTCAGACCCGTTTGTCGGGCCTCATGACCCGTGCGCTGGCTCCTACCGGCGCCTTGCTGGCTTTTTTGTCGCTCTGGACCGGGGCCTTGTGGGGCAAACCCATGTGGGGCACTTATTGGGTGTGGGATGCACGCCTGACCTCGATGCTGATTTTGTTGTTTTTGTACCTGGGTTACATCGCCTTGACCGCTGCCATAGAAGACCCTCGGCGTTCCGACCAGGCGGGGGCTCTGGTGGCGGTGGTGGGGGCGGTCAACGTGCCCATCATCTATTTTTCGGTCAAGTGGTGGAACACCTTGCACCAAGGGGCCTCGGTGTCGCTGACGCAGTCTCCCCGCATGGCCAGCATCATGCTGACCGGCATGTTGCTGATGAGTTTGGCGTTGTGGTTTTATGCCATAGCCGTGGCTTTGTGGCGTGTGCGCAGCTTGATTTTGGTGCGCGAAAGCCATGCCTATTGGGTCCAGCAATTGCCAGAAGTGCAGGCGCACATGTCGCTTAGGGCAGGGAAAGGCTCAGCATGATCTGGCGAAGCGCTACCGAATTTTGGGCCATGGGCGGTTACGCCCCCTACGTTTGGGGCAGCATGGGGGTCAGCTTTGCCTTGCTGGCGCTGGAGGTTTGGTTGACCCGCCAAGGTCGCCAGCAAGCCCTGGATGCTGTGTGCGAAGCATGGCAGTCCGAGCCTGCCCAAAGCCTTGAAAAGTCTGCTGTTCGGTCAGGGGACAGGCCATGAAGGCGCGTCAAAAACGTCTGTTGGGCATCGGCCTAGGCTTGGTCTTACTCTCGGGGGCTGCTTATTTTGTGCTGAATGCTTTTCAGAGCAATTTGGTTTTTTTCTTCACGCCAACCCAAGTGGCCGCCGGGGAAGCGCCCAAAGACAGCCATTTCAGGATTGGTGGGTTGGTCAAAGCTGGCAGTGTGCAGCGGCAAGACATGACGGTCCAGTTTGTCGTCACCGACACCCACCAAGAAGTGGCGGTGCGCTACACCGGCCTGCTGCCCGATTTGTTTAAAGAAGGCAAAGGGGTGGTGGCGCAGGGGCGGATGGACGGGGGCAGGCAGTTTGTGGCCACTGAAGTGCTGGCCAAGCACGATGAAAATTACATGCCCCCCGAAGCCCAGCACGCGCTGGACGAGGCTGCCAAAAACCGCGGCAAAAACCCGCAGCAATAAGGGACCGAGCCCATGACATTGACTTCAAAGACAGGAGCAGCCCATGTGGCCTGAAGCGGGCCATCTGGCGCTGATCATGGCGACTTGGGTCGCCTTGCTGCAAGCGGTGTTGCCGTTGTGGGGCACGCTGTCTGCCAAGCGGGCGGGATGGCAAGCGCTGGCGCGGCCCTTGGC
This sequence comes from Limnohabitans sp. Rim8, assembly GCA_945877725.1. Taxonomy (GTDB): domain Bacteria; phylum Pseudomonadota; class Gammaproteobacteria; order Burkholderiales; family Burkholderiaceae_C; genus Limnohabitans_A. The sequence goes on along the minus strand of CAMDXR010000069.1, from coordinate 5,628 downwards.
GGTGTTGCAACTGGGCCTGATCGTGCTGGCTTTTGTGTCTTTGTGGCACGCGTTTTATGTGCACGATTTCAGCGTGGTGTATGTGGCGCACCATTCCAATACCTTGCTGCCCACGCCTTACCGCTTGTCGGCCATTTGGGCCGGACACGAGGGGTCTTTGTTGTTGTGGGTCTTGATGCTGGCGCTGTGGTCGGTGGCGGTGGGCGCTTTTTCAAGCCGCTTGCCGCAAGCACTGGTGGCCCAGGTGTTGGGCGTCATGGGGGCCATTTCTGTGGGCTTTCTGGTTTTTGTGCTTACCTTGTCCAACCCCTTTGCAAGGCAGTTTCCGGCGCCCGCTGAGGGGCGCGACCTGACCCCGCTGTTGCAAGACCCGGGCTTGGTCATTCATCCGCCCATGTTGTACATGGGGTATGTGGGCATGTCGGTGGCCTTTGCATTTGCCATGGCGGCTTTGTTATCTGGGCGTCTCGATGCCGCTTGGGCGCGTTGGGCGCGGCCTTGGACCGTGGCGGCCTGGGGGTTTCTGACGCTGGGCATCGCGCTCGGTTCTTGGTGGGCTTATTACGAACTGGGCTGGGGCGGTTGGTGGTTTTGGGACCCGGTCGAAAACGCCTCCCTCATGCCCTGGCTGGTGGCCACGGCCCTGATCCACTCACTCATGGTCACTGACAAGCGCGGCCAGTTCAAGGCCTGGACAGTGTTGCTGGCGATTGCGGCTTTTTCGCTCAGCTTGCTGGGGACATTTTTGGTGCGTTCAGGGGTGTTGACCTCGGTGCACGCCTTTGCCACCGACCCGGGACGGGGCATCTTTATTTTGCTGTTTTTGGCGGTTGTGGTGGGCGTGTCCTTGACGCTTTTTGCCTGGCGCGCACCGCAGTGGTTCAATGCCTCGCAGCCGGTGGCTGGTTCGCGCGAATCGTTTTTGTTGCTCAACAGTGTGTTGTTGGTGGTGGCCATGGCGGCGGTGCTGCTGGGCACCTTGTACCCCTTGATCATTGATGCGCTGAACCTGGGCAAGTTGTCGGTCGGACCGCCTTATTTTGACCGGGTGTTTGTGCCCCTGATGGTGCCTTTGCTGCTGGCCATGGTGCCAGGCACGGTGGTGCCCTGGCATGTGGCCCGATGGGCTGCTGTGCGTTCGGTGGTGCTGCCCGGGGTGTTGGCTTTGTTGCTGGCCAGTGCCTGGGCCAGTTGGGGCGGCGAGCCGGGTGTGGGGGCCGATGCGGGCACCACAACCGGGGGCTGGCTCACGGTCATGGGCGGCACGTTGGGGGGCTGGATTGTGTTGTCGGGCGCTTGGCAAATTGTGCAGCGGCTGTTTTTGTTGCGTTCGTCCGGTGCATCCGGCTCACCCGGACTGGCTTGGTGGGGCATGCATCTGGCCCATTTCGGGGTGGCTGTGCTGGTGCTGGGCATCACGGGCGTCAAGTCATTTCAGGTGGAGCGCGATGTGCGCATGGGCATTGGCGACGAAGTGGTGGTGGCCCCGTACCGTTACAAGCTTGAAAGCGTGGGCAACCATTTGGGGCCTAACTACATGGCCTTGCGGGCGCAAGTGGCGGTGTTTGAGGGTGACCAGCAAGTGCGCACCCTGAGCCCCGAAAAGCGCCGCTATGTCTCCAGCGCCATGCCCATGACTGAAGCGGCCATTGACAGCAATTTGTGGCGCGATCTGTATGTGTCTTTGGGCGAACCGCTGGCGTCCGACCCGCCGCAGTGGAGCATGCGCATTTATCACAAGCCCTTTGTGTCTTGGATCTGGCTGGGGGCTGTGTTGATGGTGCTGGGGGGCGGGCTGGCCGCCTTTGACCGCCGTTACAGACCCACGGCAGAGAGGGCCAAGACGCTGCAAAACGCCCAGGCAGTGAAAACCCAAAGCCCGTTGGGCGCACAGAGAGTTGCACCATGAGCGGTCCTGGGCCAGCCACCGCAGGCCTCCAGCCGCGCAGCATGCCCCGATGGGTGTTTGTGCCGCTGGGTCTGTTTTTGTGTCTGGTGGTTTTTTTGGCTGTGGGCCTGAACCGCAACCCGAAGGAAATACCTTCACCTTTGATAGGTCAACCTGCCCCAGCATTTTCTTTGCCCGGCGTGGGCGGCGCAGCGGTGTTCAATTCAGACCAGTTCAAGGGGCAAGTGAGCGTGGTTAACCTGTGGGCCACTTGGTGTGCCGGTTGCCGCGAAGAGCATCCCCTGTTGATGGCGCTGTCCAAACAGCCGGGTTTGCAAATGGTGGGCATTAACTACAAGGAGATGCAGGCCTCGGAGTTGTCGGGTGCAGAGCCCATGGCCCCGGAGTCGGTGCAAAAAGCCACGGCCCGCAACCAGGCTTGGTTGCAAAAACATGGCCAGGCTTTTGCCGTCAATTTGTTGGACATGGATGGCCGTGTGGGCATGGACTTTGGTGTTTATGGGCTGCCCGAAACCTATGTGGTGGACCGTGCCGGTGTGGTTCGCTTTAAGCACGCAGGGGCTTTAACGCCCGAGGTGTTGCAACAAAAATTGCTTCCCTTGTTGAGAAGTTTGCAGCCATGAAGCACTTGCCCCGACTTGGATGGCTGTGGGCTTGCCTGCTGTGGGCGCTGGTGAGCTGTTCGGTGTGGGCGCAGGGGGCCGCATCTGTCCCCCTTTCTACTCCAGTTTCTAACCCTGCCCCTGACTTGCCCCAAGTGGAAGCCCGTGTGTCGGCACGCACCGAAACCCCTTTGTCGCCCCAAGCGCAAGCACGCTGGGACCATATTGCCGCCGAACTGCGTTGCTTGGTCTGCCAAAACGAGTCCTTGGCGTCTTCCAATGCCGAATTGGCCGTGGACCTTCGGCGCGAAGTGCGTGGGCTGATCGATCAAGGCAAAAGCGATACCGAGATCCGCAGCTTTTTAGTTAGCCGCTACGGCGACTTTGTTCTGTACAAGCCCGAGGTCAAACCGGTCACTTGGTTGTTGTGGTTTGGCCCATTTGCTTTGTTGTTGCTGGCTTTGGGCGTGGCGTTTCGCTTGATGCGCAGGCGTCCTGCAGCCCCGACTTTGACCGACAGTGAACGCGCCCGCATTCGCCAACTTCTGGAGCCTTGATGTCTGCCCTGCCGCCCTGGTTCTGGTTGTTGTGTGCGCTGCTGCTGTTCAGTGCGCTGGCGGGCTGGGTCTTGCACAGGGGCATAAAAAAGCAGGTACAGGCTGTTCAAGGCGATGTACAGGCGCAAAGCAACCGAGACATTCAACGCCAACATCTGGCCGAACTGGACCGCAGCCTGGCCGAAGGCCGTTTAACTTCAGAACAGCACGCAATGGCGCGGGACGAATTGCTGCTGTTGGTGCAGGGCGATGTAGCCCGTGCCCCCGCCTCTGCGGTGGGGCCGAATGTTCAGGTGCGCTTGAGTGGGCTCGTTTTGACGCTGGCCGTGCTCAGTGGCTTGACCTACATAAAGTTGGGTGCGCCCAACACCTGGTGGCCCTTGCCTTTGAGCCAACGGGTGCAGATCACGGCTGGTACGCCGGAGCAACTGGCAGCGCAGACGCTGCAATGGCAGCAAAAAGTCCAGACCCGACCGGAAGATGCCGAAGCCTGGCTGACACTGGTCCGCTTGCATGCAGCACAAAACGCTTATGCCTTGGCCGAACAAGCCCTGGCAAAGGTGCTGGCCTTGTCGCCCGAGCCCGACCTGTGGGTGGACCGCGCCCAGATGAAAGCCCTGAGCGTGGGGGGCGTGTTTACTGGTGAACCTTGGCAATGGATTGAAAGCGTTTTGCAAGCGCAGCCGCAGCATCTGAATGCGCTGGTGTTGGCAGGCACAGCTGCGCTGTCCGAAAACCGTCACGAAGCAGCACGCCACTATTGGCAGCAAGCGCTTAGCCAGTTGCAGCCTGACAGCGAAGCCGCACAAAGCTTGCAACAAGCCATGGCGCAAGCCGCCGAGATGGCTTTGGCAAAGCAAAATCCAACACAAAACTCAACACAAAACCCAGCGCAAAACTTGACACAAAGCGCGCCGACATCGGCCGCAAGCAGTGCGCCGTTGATTCAGGGCGAGGTCAGAGTCTCTTCTGCCGTGCAAAGTCAGCTGGCGACAGGTGCAACTTTGTTTGTCTATGCCGTGGCCGAAGAAGGCTCGCGCCGCCCGGTGGCCATTTGGCGCACCAACCCCACGGCCTGGCCCGTGCGTTTTGCGTTGAACGACAGCATGGGCATGGGCGCACCACCCCTTTTGTCGAGTTTGTCGCAAGTGCGTTTGGTGGCCCGGATTTCAAAAACCGGTTCCGCACAAAAACAGCCCGACGACTGGCAAGTTGAACTGGCGGGCGTGAAAACCGGTGTGCAAGGGGTGGTGCTGGACATCACCGGGCGCTGAAGTGAAAATTTTGCCCTTTCAACACGCCCAGATCGTTTTGAAAGTTTTGATGCCTTGAACGTCTTGTGAGATTTGTCCCGCGTCCGGGTCTAAAAAACGGCAAACTTGACCACGCCAAACAGCACACAGGCCAGCAGCACTTGAAAGATGCTGTAGCCTTTTTTAACCAAGGCCCAAGTGGCCGCCACCGTCAGCGCCACCGCTGCCAGGTCGGGCAGCATGTGCCAACCTTCGGGCAGCCAGGTTTGGCGGGCAAACACCCCCGCCAAATGCACAACGACCCCGATCACCGCGGCCGATATGGCCTGCAAAGGCAGCGCCAGAGAGGGCATGTGCCGCGTGGACTCCACCACCGGCCCGCCCGCCAGAATAAAGACGAACGAGGGCAAAAACGTGAACCAGGTCACCACGCAGGCGGCCACCACCCCGCCCAGCAGCGGATGACCCAACAGGGCTTGGCTGTGCCCGCCCAAAAACCCCACAAACGCCACCACCATGATCAACGGCCCCGGGGTGGTTTCGCCCAAAGCTAGGCCATCCATCATTTGGGCAGCGGTCAACCAGCCATATTGCGCCACGGCTGCTTGCGTCACGTAGGGCAGCACGGCATAAGCGCCACCAAAAGTCAGCAAGGCCGCCTGCGTAAAAAAGCCGCCCATTTGCGTCAGGGTGTGGCCTAGGCCGAGCAATAACGCGAGCCCACCCAGACTCAAGACCCACAAACCGATGCCCCCGGCCAAGGCCCGCCACAAGCGGCTTGGGCTGTAACGCGTGTGGGCGGGTTGGGCTGAATGGTCGTTCATCCAGGCTTCGGTTTCCAAGGAGTTGGTGGCCGTCACCCCCTCGGGGGGCGTCATGGGGCCTGAACTTACAGGTATGGCAGGCTGCTGCCGTGATTTGTAAAAACCCACGGCCGCTGCGCCCAAAATAATCAGGGGAAACGGCAGGCCCCACAACATGCCCAGCAAAGACAAAGCCGCCAAAACCCACAACCAACGGGCGCTTAAAGAGCGCTTGGCCATGCGGTGTGCGGCGTGCAACACCAGCGCAGTGACGGCAGGCTTGAGCCCCCACAACAAAGCCTGCCCCCAAGGGTGGTTGCCCCAAGCGGTGTAGGCCCAGCTCAACACGATCAGCAGCAGCAAAGAAGGCAAAACAAACAAAGCCCCCGCCGCGATGCCGCCCCGCGTGCCGTGCATCAGCCAGCCGGTGTAGGTGGCCAATTGTTGCGCCTCGGGGCCGGGCAGCAACATGCAGTAATTCAGTGCGTGCAAATAGCGTTTTTC
>CAMDXR010000068.1 GCA_945877725.1 Limnohabitans sp. Rim8 | reverse complement strand
CGAAGGCATACACGATGCGCAAGGCGAAGTCTGGCTGCAAGCTTTCCCCCGGGTGTTGGGCCACACCTTCAAGCCCGTGAGTTTTTGGTATGCCCACCGGATGGATGGTTCTTTGGCCGCCATCGTGGCCGAGGTCAACAACACCTTTGGCGAGCGCCATTGCTACCTGCTGCCCTCGCCGAACTATGGCCGCAGCTTGCGTGCCGACAAGGTGTTTCATGTCTCGCCCTTTTGCGATGTGCAAGGCGAATACCGCTTTCGCTTTATGCGCACCCAATGCGACGGCACCGAACGCATCGTGGCGCGGGTAGAGCATGCCGATGCGCAAGGCCCCTTGATCGACACCAGTTGGAGCGGTGTGCTGGAACCCATCACCGTCGCCGCTTTGCGCCGCGCCATGTGGCGTTACCCCCTGTTAACTTTGGGGGTGGTGGCCCGCATTCATTGGCATGCTTTGCTGCTCTGGACCAAAAAAGTGCCTTTTTGGCGCAAACCCGAACCCCCTCAGGAATTTGTGACCCGATGAACACTGGAACCCAATCGACCGATACCATGGAAAACGCCGACACCGCCTCCGGCCATTTGTCTGCAACGGCCCGGATACCGCATGCCAGCCTGCCCAAGGCGGCCACGCGGATGATCAACTTGCTGGCGCGGCTCAAAGTCGGCACCCTCACGCTGCACGCCCCCGATGGCAACCATCAGGTGTTCGGAACCCACGAGGCGCCCTTTGCGGCTTTGCACATTCACAACTGGGACTTGTGTGCCGAGGTGCTCAAGTCGGGCGACATCGGTTTTGCCGAAGCCTATATGGCGGGCGAGTGGACAACACCCGATTTGGCCGGTTTGCTGCGCTTGTTCATTGCCAACCGCAACCACATAGAAGGGGCCATTTACGGCCACTGGTTAGGGCGTTTGATGTACCGCATCAAGCACCTGCTGAACCGCAACAACCGTACCAACAGCCGCAAAAACATCCATGCCCATTACGACCTGGGCAATGCGTTTTACGAGCTGTGGCTTGACGGCACCATGAACTACTCATCGGCTTGGTTTGAGGGTGATTTGTCCCAGCCCATGGCCGATGCGCAAAAGGCCAAAGTACGCCGCGCCCTGCGCATGGTGAACGCCCAACCGGGCCACCGTGTGCTGGAGATCGGTTGTGGTTGGGGCGCATTGGCCGAGTCGGCCACCACCGAATTTGGTGCGCACATCACGGGCGTCACCTTGTCGACCGAGCAACTGGCGTTTGCCAACGCGCGCATGCAGGCACTGGGCGTGGCCCCGCGTGCCGACTTGCGCTTGCAAGACTACCGCGACATTGCCGCCACCGATGGCCAGGCATCGTTTGATGCGGTGTGCTCGATCGAGATGATCGAGGCTGTGGGCCAGGCCTATTGGCCCACTTACTTTCAGACCATCAGCCGCTTGCTTAAGCCGGGTGGCCGTGCGTGCATTCAAAGCATCACGATTGACGACAGTTTGTTCGAGCGTTACCTGCAATCGACCGACTTCATTCAGCAATACATTTTTCCGGGCGGTTGTTTGCCCAGCCCCAGCGAGTTCCGCAAACAGGCGCAGGCGGCAGGCTTGCAAGTGGTGGACGAGTTGAACTTTGGCCCCGATTACGCTGAAACCTTGCGCCGCTGGCGCGACAGCTTCATGGCGCAACAGCACACCGTGCGTACCCTTCAATTTGACGACCGTTTTATTCGCCTCTGGGAGTTTTACCTGGCCTATTGCGAGGCTGCGTTCGATGAGGCCAGCATCGACGTGATCCAGTTCACGCTGGTCAAACCGGCTTAAGGCGATGCACTTGCCAACACACCTTAAAACTTGGACAGTCTGGGCCTTGTGCGGCGCATTGCTGGCGGGCGTACCGGCGCTGGCCGTGGCCCAAACGAAAGAGCAAGCGCCAAGCGCCGCCACGGTGCCAGTGGTGGCCAAAGCGGGCGGCGATGTGACCTTGGGCCGCCCCGAAGTGGCCAGCCTGAACGCCACCCAAAACGGTGTGGTGCCCACCCAGCCCGTGCGTTTGAAGGTCTGGGGTTTTGAGGTCTACGACGCGCGGTTGTGGATACCCCGAAGTTTTCGCCACAGCCAATATGTGCAGCATCCCTTTGCGCTGGAGTTGCAATACCTTCGGCGTCTTGATGGCACGGCCATTGCAAGCCGTTCGATTGACGAAATGCGCCGGGTCGGGACCTTCAGCGACACCCAGGCGCAAAGCTGGCAGGCGGCCATGAGCAACTTGTTTCCCAATGTGGCGCAAGGCGACCGCATCACGGGCGTGAACCAGCCGGGCCAGGGCGCAGAATTTTGGGTCAACGGACAGCGTGCGGGTGAAGTCAAAGACCCCGCCTTTGCGCGTCTGTTCTTTGGCATTTGGCTGGACGAGCGCACCTCAGAGCCCAAGATGCGATCGCAGTTGTTGCAAGGCCTTCAGCCGTGATGTCTCTCGCACCCGCAGCCAACACTTTGCAAGCGCGCCATCAATCGGCGGCGTATGGCCTGCTGGGTTTGCCGCTGGCGTTTGTGGCCTTGCCGGTGTATGTGCATTTGCCCAATTTGTATGCCCAGCAATACGGTGTGCCACTGGCCGCGTTGGGGGCGGTGCTGCTGCTTAGCCGCAGCATTGATGCCGTGGTGGACCCGTGGCTGGGGCGCTGGGGCGACCGTTTGTACCGCCATTCTTGGCGTGCCGTTTTGTGGGCGGCGGTGTGGCTGGCGCTGGCTGTGGCGCTGGGCTTTGCGGCCTTGTTTTTTCCGCCTGCTGCGCACTTGAGCGCGCCGCAGTTGTTGCTTTGGGTGGGCGCAGCGCTCACGTTCAGCCACCTGGCCTACAGTGGCTTGGGCATCTTGCACCAAGCCTGGGCGGCCCGGCAAGGCGGCGGCGGGTTGGCGCAAAGCCGTTGGGTGGCTTGGCGTGAAGGCTGGTCTTTGGTGGGCGTGTTGCTGGCCTCGGCCTTGCCCGCTCTGTGGGGCTGGGAACTGACCACGGTGTTGCTCAGCGTCATGCTGGTGCTGGGCTTGCTGGCTTGGCGTTACACGGCCCACCAGGCTTTGCAAAATGCGGCACAAAACACGGCGCAAAACGCATCGCCAGAGGGCACTTCCGCCGAAGCCACCACCTTGTGGCAGCCGTGGAAGCACGCAGGTTTTCGCCGCTTGTTGATGGTGTTTGTACTGAACGGTTTGGCCAGTGCCGTGCCCGCCACCTTGGTGCTGTTTTTTGTACAAGACCGCTTGCAGGCCAGCAAAGCCATGGAGCCGATGTTTTTGGGTCTGTACTTTGCCGCCGGGGCGCTGTCGTTTCCGTTGTGGCTCAAGGTCATCGACCGCCTGGGTTTGCTGCGCACTTGGGCGCTGGGCATGGGTTTGTCGGTGCTGGCCTTTGCGGGCGTGCTGGGGCTGGGCGCAGGCGATACATCCGGCTTTTTGCTGGTGTGTGCGTTGTCCGGCTTGGCACTGGGGGCTGACCTGACCGTGCCGGGCGCACTGCTCAACCAATTGATTGACCGCTGCGGCGAACGCGGTCGCAGCGATGGTGCCTTCATGGGTTGGTGGAATCTGGCCACCAAACTTAATTTGGCTTTGGCCGCTGGTTTGTCGCTGCCCCTGTTGGGGCTGTGGGGTTATGCCCCGGGGCGGCAAGACGCCGATGCCGTTTTGGCCCTGGGCCTGGCTTATGGCCTGCTGCCGTGTGTGCTCAAGCTGTTGGCCGGCTTGGCCTTGTACTGGGGCTTGATGCGCGAACCTCACCTGGACGTGGCGCTGGAGGGTTTGCCCAAAGTGGCTACCCGATCCGAGCACAGCGCCACCCCTTGAACCCCTGATTTTGAAACCTTCAAAAGGCCCACCACCATGAGCTCCCTCCTTCACCGCCGTACCGCGCTCACGCGCCTGGTCGCACTGCCCGCGGTGGCTGCTTTGCCCTTTTTGGCGGGTTGCGCAGGGCCACAGGTGCAAAACTATGCGCAAGAAAAACCGTTGCTCGATTTGCGCACCTACTTCAATGGCACCGTAGACGCGTGGGGCGTTTTTACCGACCGCAGCGGCCAAGTGGTCAAGCGCTTCACGGTGGTCATGGACTGCAGCTGGAACGGTGACGAAGGCGTGCTGGACGAAGCCTTTGTTTACTCGGACGGTACCCGGCAGCGCCGTGTGTGGCGGCTCAAGGCCGGACCCAACGGCAGCTACACGGGCCGCGCCGACGACGTGGTGGGCGAGGCCGTGGGGCAAGTCAGTGGCAACGCGTTTCGCTGGGGCTACACGCTGTCATTGCCGGTCGATGGCCGGGTGTGGGAGGTCGAGTTTGACGACTGGATGTACCTCATGGACGACCGCGTCATGCTGAACAAAGCCAGCATGAGCAAATGGGGCATCAAGCTGGGCGAAGTCACCTTGTCCTTTACACGCCGAACGCCCTTGGTGGCCAAACCGGGTTGAACCGCATGAGCCTCACTTCTGCCAATACTCTCAGCGCCGCCAGCACCCTCAGCGCCGCCAATGCGGTGCATAAAATCGGCCCACAGCCTGCTGCTCCAGCTGCCCCTGGCGCTCCGGATGCGAATAACGCCGCCCCCTCAGCCACCCCTTTAGCCGCCCCTTTAGCTGCCTCCGCTAATGCGGTGGCTGCAGCGCGCGGTTGGTTGCAGCTCAATTCGCCCATGACCCATTGGCAAGGCCGCAGGGTCTGGTTGGTGGGTGCTTCCACGGGCATTGGTCTGGCTTGTGCGCAGGCCTTGCGTGCAGCGGGCGCCCAAGTGGTGGTGTCGGCCCGCAACGCACAAGGCGTGCAAGACTGGGCCGCGCAAGATGCGGGCGTGCAGTGGCGTGCCCTTGACGTGAGCCAGCCCGCCGAAGTGCAAGCCACAGCGCACGCCCTGTTGGCCGAAGGCCCGCTCGATCTGGTGGTGTATGCCGCCGGGTATTACCGTGCCCAACGTGCCACCGCGCTCGACTTGGATGACCTGTTGCAACACGACAAAGTCAATTACCAAGGCGCACTGCAAGTGATCAACGCCGTGTTGCCGGGCATGTTGGCCAGGCAAAGCGGGCACATCAGTTTGCTCAGCAGTGTGGCCGGCTGGCGTGGCTTGCCCAACGGCCTGGCCTATGGCCCCACCAAAGCGGCGCTGACGCATTTGGCCGAGACCCTTTACATGGACTTGCAAGACCAAGGCATTGGGGTCAGCGTGGTCAACCCCGGTTTTGTAGCCACTCCCCTGACCGCACAAAACCAGTTCACCATGCCCGCCTTGATCAGCCCCGAAGAAGCGGCCCGCGAAATGCTCAAAGGCTGGGCCCAAGGCCAGTTCGACATCCACTTCCCCAAACGCTTCACCCTCTGGCTCAAACTGCTGCGCCTGCTGCCCTACCGCCTCTACTTCCCCCTGGTCCGCAAATTCACTGGCCTCTGAAAAGACCCCTAACTTTGTGGGAGCCCATCCTGCGGGCGCCCATCTTTGTGGCCCTGTCTTTGTAGGAGCCTGCCCCTGCGTCCTAATGGTGTTGTTCCCGTGGGAGGTCGCCCCTGCGGCCGAATGGTGGATGAGGCTGGAGGTTTGAAAGAGGCTTTGTCTTGTGCCAACATTCGCGAGCAGGGGCTCGCTCCCACGAAGACCCGCTAAGGGCTGCGATTTCTAAAAGAGCTCGCTCCCACGAAGACCCGCTAAGGGCTGAGATTTTCGTGACCTCCCTGAATTTGTAGGAGCCTGCCCCTGCGGGCGAATCTTTGCAACCCAGAGTCCTTTGCGGCTCTGAATTTGTAGGAGCCCGCCCTGCGGCCGAATGGTGTTGTTCCCGTGGGAGGTCGCCCCTGCGGCCGAATGGTGGATGAGGCTGGAGGTTTGAAAGAGGCGTTGTCTTGTGCCAACATTCGCGAGCAGGGGCTCGCTCCTACGAAGACCCGCTAAGGGCTGCGATTTCTAAAAGGGCTCGCTCCTACGAAGACCCGCTAAGGGCTGAGATTTCTAAAGGGGCTCGCGCCCACTTGGACCAGCCTTTTGTGCCTTCGGGATTTATTAATTTTTTATATCGGAATGATTCAACATGAACACGCGACAAGCTACCCAGAATTTGGCTACTTTTTTTGAAACTTTGTCGCCCCAAAGCGTGTCGCAATTGCCCACGATTTACGATGCCCAAGCGCGCTTTAAAGACCCGTTTAACGAAGTCCAGGGCTTGCCTGAGATTGAGCGCATTTTTCGGCACATGTATGTGGCGTTGGAGCAGCCGCACTTCGTCATCACTGGGCAGTTGGTGGATGGGCAGCAGGCCTTTTTGACTTGGGAATTCCGCTTTCGGTTCAAGCGTTTTGACACCACCACGCTGCAAACCGTGCGCGGAGGTAGCCATGTGGTGTTCAATGAACAAGGCTTGGCGACGCTGCACCGCGATTATTGGGACGCTGCTGAAGAGCTGTACGAAAAGTTGCCCGTGTTGGGCGGCGTGATGCGCTGGCTTAAAAAGCGCGCCAACCAATGAGTTAACTTGCCCTTTGAGGCGGGCTCAGGCGGGCAAGCTGTCTGCAAAGCTTTGGCGCAGCGACAGTTTGTCGTACAGCTTGTGCAGGTTCGGATGGGGTGTGCGCCAGTCGATCTGCGGAAACCTGAAATCCAGATAGCCCACAGCGCAACCCACGGCGATGTCCGAAAGGCTCAAATGAATGCCGGAGCAATAGGGTTTGTCGCCCAGACCTTGGCTCATGGCATTCAGTGCATGTTGAATTTTGTCCAGTTGGCGGTCAATCCACGCTTGGCTGCGCTGGCTGTCCTGACGGCCGGTCCATACCGCCTCCATGCGTGCCAACAAGGCGGCATCTAGCAGGCCATCGCCCAGGGCTTCCCAGGTTTTGACTTCAGCGCGTTCGCGCCCCGCACCGGGTATCAACTTGCCCACGGGGGACAAAGTGTCCAGATATTCCACGATCACCCGCGAGTCAAACACCGCTTCGCCGCCCTCCATGACCAAACAAGGCACTTTGCCCAGTGGGTTCGAGGCGTGAATGCTGGTTTCAGCAGACCAAACGTCCTCAGATACAAACTGGTAGTCCAATTTTTTCTCGGCCATGACAATGCGCACCTTGCGAACATAAGGACTGGTGACGGAGCCGATGAGTTTCATGTTGAACGGTGCTAGTGATAAGTGATAGGAGATTCTAGAGGCTCAGGCTGCAAGTTGACTGACACTCTCACGTAAGGTGCTCAATTTGGGTGTCCGGCGTCGGGAATTACAATCAATGGATGAATTTTTCCCCTATTTCCGCCCTATCGCCGCTGGATGGCCGTTACGCCAGCAAACTCAATGCCCTGCGCCCCCTGATGAGCGAGCAGGGTTATATGCACCGACGCGTACAGGTCGAAATCGCTTGGTTCATTGCCTTGTCAGACGCAGGTTTCGAAGAATTCAAGCCCCTGACCAACGGCGCACGCAGTTACCTGACGGGTTTGGTGAAGCACTTTTCCGAGGCCGACGCCATGGCCATCAAAGAGTTTGAAAAGGTCACCAACCACGATGTGAAAGCCGTGGAGTACTGGATCAAGTCCAAGTTCAAAGACCGCCCCGAGCTGGAAAAAGTGGGCGAGTTCGTGCACTTTGCCTGCACCAGCGAAGACATCAACAACACCAGCCATGCCTTGCAGCTCAAGGGCGCGCGTGCCCAGGTGATCTTGCCCGGCCTGGATGGCCTGATCGCCAAACTGCGCGACATGGCGCACACCTACGCTGATGTGCCCATGCTCAGTCGCACACACGGCCAGACGGCCAGCCCGACCACCGTGGGCAAGGAATTCGCCAACGTGGTCATGCGCCTGAATGGTTGCCGCGAGAAAATTGCCGCTGTCAAATTGCTGGGCAAGATGAATGGGGCCGTGGGCAACTACAACGCGCACCTGTCGGCCTGGCCCGGGTTTGACTGGGAGGCCTTTGCTCAAAAAGTGGTTGAAACCCCCGAGTTGAACGAAACCCAGGGCAGCCAATGGGGTCTGGGCTTGACGTTTCAGCCCTACAGCATCCAGATTGAGCCACACGACTACATGGCCGAATTGTTTGATGCCGTGGCCCGTGCCAATACCGTTTTGATTGATTTGTCGCGTGACATTTGGGGCTATGTGAGTTTGGGCTACTTCAAACAGCGCCTGCGGGCAGGCGAGATTGGTTCGTCCACCATTCCGCACAAGGTCAACCCGATTGACTTTGAAAACGCCGAGGGCAACCTAGGCCTGGCCAATGCCGTACTCAAACATCTGTCAGAAAAGCTGCCCATCAGCCGGTGGCAACGCGACCTGACCGACTCCACCGTGCTGCGCAACATGGGCGTGGCCATGGGCTACACCACCTTGGCCTATGCATCGCTGCTGACAGGCCTGAACAAGCTTGAGTTGAACCAAGAAGCTTTGGCCTCCGACTTGGACGCCGCTTGGGAAGTGCTGGCCGAGCCGATCCAGACCGTGATGCGCCGCTATGGCGTGCAAGGGGCCTACGAAAAGCTGAAAGAAGTCACACGCGGCAAAAGCGTGACGGCGGCCGATCTGCATGACCTGATTCAGGCCCTGGAGATACCGCAGGCCGACAAAGACCGTTTGCTGGCCATGACGCCCGGCAGCTACATTGGCAAAGCCGCCGAATTGGCCCGCCGCGTTTGATGCGCCCGTGCAGGCCGCTTAGGGCGGTCTGTGCGCGCAAGACGCGGTCATTTTTATACAATTTGAAGATCTGTTTTTCAATCTGTATAAAATGCGCCCATGATTGAGCGTCAAATCACCGCGACTTTGCACCGACTGGCCCGGTCTTTTCCGGTGCTGGCCGTCACCGGACCCCGGCAATCGGGCAAAACCACTTTGGCGCGGCATGTTTTTCCGGACAAGCCCTATGTTTCTCTTGAAGACCCGGTGGAGCGTGCATTTGCCACCGAAGACCCGCGAGGCTTTTTAAGTCGGTTTGCGCAAGGGGCCATCTTTGACGAAGCCCAACGCTGGCCCGATCTTTTCTCGCACTTACAGGGCCTGGTCGACGAAGACCGCAAGCCTGGCCGCTTTGTGCTGACGGGGTCGCAACAATTCGGCTTGTTGGCGGGGGTCACCCAGTCGCTGGCCGGGCGTGTGGCCATGTGCCGTTTGTTGCCCCTTTCGGCGGCCGAGTTGGGTGACAGCGTGGGTGGCAGTTGTGCCTTGGACGAGGTGTTGTGGCGGGGCAGTTACCCAGCATTGCACATCAACCCGTCTGTTGAACCGGGGGACTGGTTTGCCAGTTACATCACCACCTACCTGGAGCGCGATGTACGCCAGATTTTGCAGGTGCAAGACTTGGCTACGTTTCAGCGTTTTGTCCGCTTGTGCGCGGGCAGAACCGGGCAATTACTCAATCTCAGCAACCTGGCAGGAGAGGCTGGCATCACCCACACCACCGCAAGGGCTTGGCTGTCGGTCCTTGAATCCAGCGATGTGGTGCACTTGCTGGCCCCCTACCACCGCAACTTCGGCAAGCGCTTGATCAAATCGCCCAAATTGTATTTTGTGGACACCGGACTGGCTTGCTGGCTACTGGGCATACGCAGCCCCGAACAACTCGCTTTGCATCCGGCGCGTGGCGCGTTGTTTGAGACCTGGGTGGTGACCGAATACCTGAAAAACCGCAGCAACCACGGGCAAGCCTCAGACCTTTTCTTCTGGCGCGACAACAACGGCCTGGAAGCCGACCTGATGTATGAAACCGGCACGGGCCAGGTGCAAACCGTCGAGATCAAATCCGGGCAAACCCCCACCAGTGACTACGTTCGGGCCGGGCTTCGCTCGACCCGCATGGCGCGCACTGAAACCACCACCCCTTTACTTATTTATGGCGGCGAAGCTTCTTTCGTGCGCAGCGGCGTTCAGCTGCTGAGCTGGAGAATGCTGGCCCGAAAAGACTGACATGGCCCTCAAATCCACCATCTACAAAACCAACTTGTCGATCGCCGACATTGACCACAGTTATTACGAGGACCACCAGCTGACCTTGGCCCGCCACCCCAGCGAGACCGATGAACGCATGATGATCCGGCTGCTGGCGCTGGCCATCAATGCCTACAAACTGCAAGCCGTGTGCAACGGCGACGGCAAACTGGCTTTTGGCGCGGGATTGTCAGACCCTGATGACCCCGATTGCAGCTTGCGCGACTTCACGGGCCGCACCCGCATGTGGATCGAAGTGGGGCAACCCGAAGACAAACCCATCATGAAAGCCTGCCAAAAGGCCGATGAAGTGCTGTTGTATTGCTTCAACCACGCCGCTGAAGTTTGGTGGAAGGGCATCGAGACCAAGCTCACCCGGCTGGACAAATTGCAAGTCTGGCGCGTGCCCACCGAGGGCTCGCAAGAACTGGCCAAACTGGCCGAACGCAGCATGCAATTACAAGCCACCGTACAAGAAGGCAGCGTGACCTTCAGCAGCGACAAAGGCAGCGTCCACATTGAGCTGATTCGCTGGAAATAAGAACCCCCACGGCCGGAGCGAAGCTATCAAAGCACCCCCGGGGGTCATCCTTCAATCGGCGGGCTTCAAATCCAGGGACGTTTGTGCTTGGGCAGCCACTTTGGCCCACTGCCGGTTTTCGGCGGCGCGTTCGGCATATCGGTTGAATCGCCAAGAGTTGCCCTCTACCGTGATGCGATGCCAGATGGCGCGTTTTTCACCGGGGGTCATCTCGGTCCAAAGCTGCACCTCTTCAAAACTGCGGCCACAGCCCTTGCAAGTCTCGTCGCCCTGACTGGTGGAGCAAATGGCAATGCAAGGGGTGTCGGGCGTGCTGGCATACCAGTCTTGCCAGGCCTCTGCGGCGGCCAGGGGCAGGGTGAATTCGTCGGCCAAATCGTGCTTGTAATAAACCATCAAGGCATACACCTCGGCCAAAGCCCGAAGTTCACGGGGCAGTGTGACGCCGTCGGGGGAGGGGTTTTTGATGCGCCAGTGGTTAATGGCGGCTTCGATGTCGGTGATGTGGATTCCGGCCATGGTGTGTACTTACAAGGAGGGCGATCATAGCGCCTGGCCTGGCTGAAAAGCCTGTCGCGGGATGAATGCCCTCAGATCAGCGCTCCAGTTGCATCTCTCGCAGCAGCGCCTGTGCCTGACGCAGACGGGTGTCCACAATGGCGGCCTCAATTTGGTCTCCTGGCTGCAATCGTTTGTTTTTGGCCCAGTCTTGCGCAGCCCTGAACCGATCCACTGCGCCCGTCCAGTCCATGCGTGCCATTTGGGCCTCACCCTCGGCGCGCAACGACAGCAGCGGCTGGCCTTGTAAAGCCAGCAGACTGGCCAAGGTGTTCCAGGCTTGCGCATCGTGCGGCGCCAGCGCCACTTGGTCACGCAGTTGTTGCGTCAGTTGGCTGCTGGCCGGGTGCGCGGGTGGGTGCGGCAAGCGCAGCACCGCTTGGGCTGCGGCCATCAACTCCGGGCGCTTTAATGGGCCAGAGCCTTCCGGCATCAAGAGTTGCAAGACCACGTCAAAGCGCTCTTGTTTGGCGGCCACTTCGGCCCGCAACAGGGTCACCAAGCGATGGGCTTCAGGCGTTGCGGCGGGCACTTGAGACAGCGCCTGCCAAGTGCGTTCGGCCGCCACGGTATCGCGCAGTTGCAAATGGGCCAGCGTGGCCGCATACAAAGCGCCTGCTTTTTGTGCCGGTGTGGCCTGCGCTGAAGTGGTCAGGTTATTTTGCGTCCAGGCCCGTAAAGCCTCCACGCCGTTTTGCGACAACACCCGGGCCCGCCCCGCCAGCATGGCCTGCACCATGTCGGTCGGGGCACGCGGGGTGGGGGATTCCAACTGCAAGCGGGCCTGCATGTC
>CAMDXR010000067.1 GCA_945877725.1 Limnohabitans sp. Rim8 | reverse complement strand
GGCAAAGTCACGCTGCACAGTTGCGACATCCGGGACGAGACATCCGTCACACAGACCGTGGCCGATATCCTTATTGCACATGGCAGTATTCACGGGCTTTTTAACTGTGCGGGTGGTCAATATCCGGCCCGACTTCGCGATATTTCCTTAAAAGGCTGGGATACCGTGGTGCGGAACAACTTGCACGGCACATTTCTATTTTCAAGGGAGTGTTACGTCCAATGGATGGAGGCGAACGGTGGCAGCATGGTCAATATGCTGGCCGATATTTGGGGTGGTCTGCCCGGTATGGGCCACTCTGGCGCCGCACGCGGGGGTGTGCTGACCTTCACCGAGACCGCCGCCTGCGAGTGGGGCTGTGCAGGCGTTCGTGTGAATGCAGTAGCACCTGGCTGGATTGCCTCTAACGGCATTGACACCTACGATGACGAATACCAGTCACTTTTGCGCGAATTGCGCACCAAAGTGCCTTTGCAGCGATTCGGCACCGAGGCCGAATTGGCCTCCGCCGTGGTCTACCTGCTATCGCCTGCAGCAGGTTTCATCAACGGTGCCGTCATTCGTGTGGACGGTGGCGTACCCACCGCTCGTCACACCTGGAAGCTGGAGCCTGCAAGGCAGGATTTCACTTACAACGGATTTCCTTTGTACAAGCCACCGCAGGCATTTTCTGATCAGCACAAAGGGGAAAAGTCGTGACCGATGAACTAAACCAGGTCTTGGTTGAACAAAAGGGGCTTGCTTGCCATGTCACGATCAATCGAGCCAAAGAACACAACACCATGACCGATGTGGTCATGGCGCAATTGCGTCAGGCATTGTTAGATGCCGAGTCCATGGAAGGCGTCCGAGCCATCGTCATCACAGGTGCCGGGCAGCAAACTTTTTGTGCCGGAGGCAAGCTCAAGCCTACCGCCGATGGATCTCCTTTCGCGCTAGAGCCCGGCCGCTTTGATAACCCCGTTGCCGATTTGTTTCGCGCCATGGACCGCTGTAACTTGCCGATCATTGCGCGTGTGAATGGCGGTGCTTTTGGTGGCGGTGTGGGTCTGGTGTGTGCCTGTGACTTCGCCATCTCGGTGGACAGTGCCAAATTCGGAACGACAGAAGCGCGCGTAGGCGTCTTTCCGATGATGATTTTGCCCTTGCTGATGCGCGTGATTCCAAGACGCCGTCTGCAGGAAATGTGCTTTCTTGCCGAACGGTTTTCTGCTGAAGACGCGCTTCGTATGGAGATCGTGAACCAAGTCGTCCCTGTTGAAGAACTCGACAGTGCAGTTGAGGCATTGATCGCCAAGCTTGCCGCTAATTCACCTTTGGCGTTGCGCATGGGACGGCGGGCATTTTCCGCCATGAGCGATTTGTCCCTGGCGGATGCTCTGAACCTTGCACAGGCCTTGTTACCCGTCATGTCGCAAAGTGAAGACACCCGTGAAGGCATGAAGGCATTTGCCGAGAAGCGCACGCCCAACTGGACCAATCGCTGATCTACCGAACGTATGCCATGAGTGATAAAAAATTTCGTATTGAACCTTTACGCATAGGATGTGCATCCGGTTTCTGGGGAGATTCTGAAGCCGGGGCAGTTCAGCTGGTCACTACGGGCCGTATTGATTATTTGGTGTTTGATTACTTGGCCGAGATCACCATGTCCCTTTTGGCCCGTGCGCGAGCCAAGTCACCCGAATTGGGTTACGCCCCTGATTTCGTCAAGGTGATTGCACAGTTGGCGCCACAGATTCACGCCCAGGGTATCCGTGTTGTGTCGAATGCTGGCGGTGTCAATCCCAAAGCCTGTGCTGCCGCTTTGGCTGCCAAACTTGAAGCCATGGGCTTGACCATGCGAATAGCCGTCGTCGAAGGCGATGACTTGAGTGCACAGGCAGAGGGATTGCGTGCTGCTGGCGTGCGTGAGATGTTCAGCGGCGATCCCATGCCCCCTTCGTTGATGAGTGTGAACGCTTATTTGGGCGCTCAGCCCATCGCGGCTGCGCTGGATGCCGGTGCGCAGATTGTGATCACGGGCCGGGTCGTGGACAGTGCTGTGACCTTGGGCCCACTGGTGCACGAGTTTGGCTGGTCTTGGACAGATTGGGACAAGCTCGCCACCGGAAGCCTGGCGGGACACATCATTGAATGCGGCACCCAATGCACAGGGGGACTTTTTACGGATTGGGAGCAGGTGCCTGGCTGGGACAACATGGGGTTTCCGATTGCAGAGTGTGATGCCAGCGGAAAAAGCGTGGTGATTACCAAGCCTCCTGGTACGGGCGGATTACTCATCCCTGCCACGGTGGCCGAGCAAATTGTCTATGAAATCGCCGATCCTCAGCGCTATCTGTTGCCCGATGTGACTTGTGACTTTTCCCAAGTGAAACTCCATCAGGAGGGCAAGGACAGGGTTCGTGTGACCGGTACCTGCGGAACCTCGGCGCCAACTACTTACAAAGTGTGTGCCACCTACAGTGACGGTTGGCGACTGATGGGAACACTCATGATTGGAGGCCACCAAGCGGTGGCTAAAGCGCAACGGGTAGGGCAAGCTATTTTGCAACGTTGTGAGCGCTTGATGTCCGAGCGTGGCTGGGGCCCATTTACCGAGACCAGTCTTGAAGTGCTGGGGGCCGAGAGCACCTATGGACCTCATGCGCGTCAGTTGGACAGCCGTGAGGTGGTGCTCAAACTGGCAGCCAAACATCCGCAACGTGAAGCATTGGAGTTGCTTGCACGGGAGATAGCGCCCTCTGCCACCTCGATGGCCCAGGGCATTACCGGCTTTGCCGCCGGGCGGCCTGCGCCATCTCCAGTGATACGGCTTTTCTCGTTTGTGGTCGAGCAGGAAAAAATTCAACAGCATATTTCGATGGAGGGTATTGAAATTCCATTTAAGCCAATTCAGGGGTTGCAAGACACCAAGCCAAACATTCATCCCGGCCAAAACCTTCCGGTGATCGCTCCGGCCAGAACTGAAACTATTCGGGTCCCTTTGTTGCACATTGCCCACGGCCGCAGTGGGGACAAAGGGGACACCTCCAACATTGGTGTCATTGCCCGTTCAACAGAAGCGTTTGAGTGGTTGCAGCAAGAACTGACGCCAGAAATGGTGAAGGCCTATTTAGCCCACATCGCCGAAGGGGATGTGCGTCGCTACAGCTTGCCTGGTTTTAATGCGCTCAATTTTGTTCTTGAAAAAGCGCTGGGCGGGGGCGGTGTCGCCTCATTGCGTTACGACCCACAAGGCAAAGCCTTTGCGCAAATGTTATTGGGCATGGAATTGGATGTTCCCCAGTCTGTGCTGGAGTCATTGCCATGAACAGCAGCACAGCCAAAGCCACGGCGATCGTGGTCGAACTCGATGCCATGGCAAATCCGGTGGGCAAGCAGACGCCCCGACGCATGCGACGCGCGGTAGAAATTCTGGCAGCGGCACGAGAGGTATTTCTTGAAAAAGGTTTTGACCGCGCTTCCGTGAGTGAAATTGCGGCCAAGGTCGGGGTGGTCGAAGGCTTGGTTTACACCTACTACCCCTCAAAACGCGAATTGCTCAATTCTGTTTTGCGTGGCATGTATGAGCCACTGATTTTGGACATCGAGGATAAATTTTCAAGGCTGAAGGGGGTGCGCAGTCGCATGCGCTTTCTGATCTGGCGTCATATCCGCGTGTATGTGGAAGAGCCCAATCTCTCTCGTCTCGTGTTGCACGAAGTCCGTACTGGCCCTGAATATTTCCAATCGGTGCTGCATGCATTGCATGTACGTTACACGGCCTTTCTTTTGCGCACGGTAGAAGAGGCCATAGCGGATGGAGAGCTTCGAGCCGACACCGACATCGAGTTGCTGCGTTCCATGGTTTACGGGGGCATTGAGCACCGCATGTGGGGGACTTTGTTTGGCCGTGGAACGGTCGATGTGGAAAGCATGGCGGATCTTTACACCCTGATGGTCTTGGGCCCGGTGTTGTCTGATGGGCGCGCCTATTCACCATTGGTTACCCAAACAGCAGAACGTAACGTGCTTCAAGTGCTGGATGAGGTCCGGGACAAGTTGGATCTGATTGAGCAGTCAGTCAGGCCTCCAGATGTGGCTACTTCAACACCACTTATAGCGCGGGCCAGCAGCAAGAAAGTCAAAAAATGATCATCAAGAAGTTGTTCATTGCCAACCGAGCTGAGATCGCACTGCGCATCGTGCGCACCGCCAAGCGCATGGGGATCACCACCGTCGTGCCGTGGCATGCCCTCGATCACGATGGACCGGCCCTGCTTGTGGCTGATGAAGCCGTGGAGTTGCAGGGTGAACCCCCAGTTTCGGCTTGGTTGGATGGTCAGGCCTTGATTGCTGCTGCAATCGCCAGTGGTTGTGATGCGATCCATCCCGGATATGGCTTTTTGTCGGAAAACGCCACTTTTGCACGCGATGTTGTGCGCGCTGGGCTCATTTTTGTAGGTCCACCTGCCGAAGTCATTCAATTAATGGGCGACAAAATCACTGCCCGTCAGTTTGCCACCCGTTGTGGTGTACCGGTAACGCCATCGGCCGATGAAGCGGATTCACCTGAGACTTTTGCCGAGCGAGCCGCCGCGATTGGGTTTCCGTTGCTGATCAAGGGGTCTGCGGGGGGCGGTGGCAAGGGCATGCAAATCGTTCACAATGAAAGCACTCTTGCACAGTGCATTGCCACGGCGCGCGCTGAAAGTCTTCGCTACTTTGGCGATGGGCGCTTGCTGGCGGAGCGATTCGTAGAGCAACCCAGACACATTGAGGTGCAAGTGTTCGGTGACAGTCACGGCCAGGTGATTCATTTGGGCGAGCGAGAGTGCTCCATCCAACGCCGCTTTCAGAAATTGATTGAGGAAACCCCGGCACCTTCTTTGACGCCCGAGTTTCGGCAGCGTATTTGCGATGCGGCAGTCCGGCTGGCCCGTGAGGCGGGCTACGTGAACGCAGGCACGGTCGAGTGCATTGTTTCCCCTTCGGGCGAATTCTTTTTCCTGGAGATGAATACCCGCCTCCAGGTTGAACATCCCGTGACAGAAATGGTCACCGGGCTTGATCTGGTGGAGTGGCAATTGCGCGTGGCTCAAGGCGAAGAACTGCCCATGAGGCAGAGCGATATCCGCTGGCACGGGAGTGCCATAGAGTGCCGAATTTTGGCTGAAGATGCCGATGCCGGATTTGTACCCGACACAGGAAAAGTACTGTTGCTCAACGAGCCTCAGGGCCCGGGAGTCCGCTTTGATTGCGGTATCACACAAGGGGCGGCCGTGACTGCCGATTTTGATTCGATGCTGGCAAAACTGGTCGTTCACGGGGCCACCCGTGATCTGGCGATTTCCCGCCTACGACAGGCCCTGGCCGAAACCGTGATGTTGGGGGTCACCATCAACGCTGACTTTTTAGGGCGAGTACTCGCTCACCCTGCTTTCCAGTCGGGCGAAACCGATACGGCTTTTCTGGAGCGGCACAAAGCCGATCTGCAACCTGCCGATTGGACTGAAGATGAGCGTCGCGCACTGGTGGCCGTGGCGGCAGCACTGGGTCGCGAAACCCACAAGAACACCATTTCTGAACCGTATGCGTCCATGGGTGCGTGGCGCAACTGACACCGAGAACTGATCCTTCAGAGACAACATGACGACCTACACTTTTCAATCCGATGCCCGTCAGCGCTACCAGACCTCTAAGCGCGGCCAAACGGTTCATGTTGATGGGCAATCGCACAGTGTGCGCACACTTGACGCCAACAGTTTTATGACCCAAGTGAACGGATGCCTCACGCGCATCCGTGGCGTCGCCGATGGCGACAACATCCACCTGCACATCAATGGTCGCGCATGCGCTGTCCTTCGAATCGATCCAACCCGGTCTTCAGCGGCTTCAGCTTCCGAGTCCGGTGGGAGTTCCGCTGCGCCAATGCCTGGGGTCGTCATTAATTGGCTGGTCCAACCGGGCTGTTCAGTCAAGGCGGGTGATGCCCTTTTGGTCATAGAAAGCATGAAACTTCAAATGACCATTGAAGCGCCGCAGTCAGGGAAGCTGTTGGATTTACCTTTCGCTGCGGGTCAGACCTTCCAGCGTGGAGCCGTTTTGGCTCGGGTTGTCGCTGAGGAGGTAGCAGCATGAGTCGCATCGTTAGCAAGGTCGATACCTCCTCTGCGCAGTTCAAGGCCAATTTTGAGTCCATGAGTCAGCGTGTTCAGCAATTGCATGACCGGCTTCATCAGGCCCGCTTTGAGCGTCCACAGCGCGATATCGATCGCTTGCAAAAACTAAAAAAACTGACCGTACAAGAACGTTTGGCGCTGCTCTTGGACCCTGGAACCCCCTTTTTGGAGTTAAGTGGTCTGGCCGCCAACAAGTCTTATGGTGGCGATGTGCACGGGGCAGGGCAGGTGTCGGGTATTGGCATTATTCACGGGCGTGAAGTCATCATCCACGCCGATGACCCGAGTATCAAAGGGGGGGCTTGGTACCCGCTGTCCGTGAAGAAAATCATACGGACACTCGATATCGCCATCGAAAACCGACTTCCGGTCATTCATCTGTGTGACAGCGCTGGCGGTTTTCTGCCCTTGCAATCCGATTTGTTTCCGGACCGCTATACAGCAGGTCGGATTTTTCGTAACCAATGCACCCTTTCAAAAATGGGGGTGCCCCAGATCGCCGTCGTGCTGGGCCATTGCACCGCTGGTGGTGCCTATATTCCTGCTCTGTCTGACTACAGCGTCATTGTTCGGGGCAATGGGGGCGTTTTTCTGGGTGGCCCTCCGTTGGTTAAAGCTGCGACAGGTGAAGTGGTCAGTGCCGAGGCGTTGGGTGGGGCAGAAATGCACACCACCGTGTCGGGTACTTGCGATTACGCGGCAGATGACGAGCCCCATGCCATGGCGATTGCGCGCGACATCTTTGCCCAGACATCCCCAGTGGTCAAGCAGACCATTGATCGCATTGAGGCCGAACCGCCGCACTATGACCCAAAGGAGCTTTACGGCATTATCCCGACCGACCGTAAGGTGGGTTTTGACATGCGCGAAATCATTGCCCGTATTGTGGATGGCAGCCATTTTCATGAATATCAGCCGGGTTACGGCACCACGATCGTCTGTGGATTTGCCCGGATATGGGGCTGTAAGGTTGGCATTTTGGCCAACAACGGTGTGCTGTTCAACGACAGTTCCCTAAAGGCGGCCCACTTCATGCGGCTTTGTGACCGTGATCGCACACCGCTGGTGTTTCTTCAAAACATCACCGGCTATATGGTGGGGCGTGAATATGAAGAGCGCGGCATCACCAAGGATGGTGCCAAGATGATCATGACCCAGGTTGGTTGTTCGGTACCTAAATTCACCGTCATCGTTGGCAGCTCATTTGGGGCGGGTAACTACGGCATGTGCGGACGCGCTTTCGATGGTCGATTCCTCTGGATGTGGCCCCAGTCTGAAATCGCGGTGATGGGGGCTGAGCAGGCCGCCAACACCTTGGCCGATGTCAAGATCCGACAACTGCAGCGACACGGTGAGCAATTGACCGAGGCGCAAATTGCCGAGATACGGCAGCCCGTGCTCGAAAGTTTTCAGGCTGAAAGCGATGCGTATTACTCAACGTCCGAAATGTGGGACGACGGCATTCTGGACCCGGTCGACACACGCAATGCTTTGGGTATGGCCATCGTCTCGTCGCTCAACGCACCCTTTGGCGAGATGGGCTATGGCGTGTTGCGGCTCTGAGTTTTTTTTCTTGATGGGTGAATGCCATGATTGAAATCAACGATTCATCTACGGTGGGCGAGGTTTTCTTTGCGGCAGCGATCCGCTATGCCGATCAGCCCTTTCTTGCATTTCCTGCCAACCCTGAGCGCCGTTATGCGCCGCAGGGCCTGGAATTGACCTATGCACAGACTGCGGCCGTAGTTCGGCGTTTGATGACCTGTTATTCCAGCGCGGGATACGGGCTGGGTCACCGTGTTGGGCTGCTGTTAGAAAACCGCTTAGAGCACTTTTTTCACAAGCTGGCGATGAATGCACTGGGTGTTTGCTGCGTTCCCCTGAACCCCGATCACCGACCGAAAGAAATGTCTTATGTGATCGATCACGCTCAGCTCGACATGGTGATTGTTGTTGATGAACTCAAGACACTGTTGCAACAGGCGCTTGAGCTGGGCACCGAGCGGCCTGCCCTGGTGAGCTTGCAGGAGGCAAGTGCATCACTGCCATCGCCTAAGCGACCGGCTGAAGATGCCAAGGTCGATGCCACAACGATTGCCAGCGTGCTTTATACCTCCGGCACTACAGGGCGTCCCAAGGGATGCTTGTTGTCGCATCGCTACGAATTGGCGGCGGGGTGTTGGTATGCCACGCGTGGCGGACTGATCGCCTTTGGCGAAGCTTGCGAACGCATCTACAACCCCTTGCCGGTGTTCCACGTCAACGCCTCGGTCTTTTCTTTTTACTGTGCAATGCTCAAAGGCAACTGCCAAGTTCAGACAGACCGGTTCCAACCGGGCAGGTGGTTTACGGAGGTAAATGAATCACGGGCCACCGTCGTGCATTATTTGGGTGTCGTGGTTCCCATGCTGCTCAACCAAGCCGATCACCCGCTGGAGCGCGATCATCGGGTCCGATTTGCAATTGGAGCGGGTGTCGATCCGCAGCGTCACGCAGAGTTTGAGCAGCGGTTTGGCTATCCGCTGATCGAGATTTGGGGCATGACCGAGTTTGTGCGCGCTATTTTTGATGCCGACGAACCCCGCCAAGTGGGGACACGAGCCATTGGCCGCGTGCAACCCGGGTTGGAGGTGCGCGTAACAAGTGATGCGGGAGAAGACTTGCCCGATGGTTCACCCGGGGAATTGCTCGTCAGGCACTCAGCTGCTACACCGCGCAAGGACGCTTTCAGTGGCTACCTGCACGATGAAGCGGCAACAGAAGAATCTTGGCGCGGCGGGTGGTTCCATACGGGTGACATCGTTATCCGCGATCCTGATGGCTTGATGCACTTTCAAGAGCGCCGCAAAAACATCATTCGCCGCTCGGGTGAAAACATCGCGGCCGCCGAGGTGGAGGCTGCCTTGCAAAGTCATCCTGCAGTGAGTCAAGCTGCCGTGTTGGCCGTTAAAGACGAAGTGCGGGAAGAAGAGGTCATGGCCTGCGTCGTGCTCAAGTCGGGCCACGGGACAAGCCTTGATGTCAATGACCCGTTGGTGCGTTCTCTTTTTGACCACTGCAACCAGTTGTTGTCGTATTTCAAGACGCCGGGCTGGTTGTGGTTTACCCATGAAATCCCAACCACGGGCACCCAAAAGGTGCAGAAACACCAGCTTTTTGCGGCGGGATCAGACCCCCGCACTGCCCCTGGCGTGATTGACCTGCGGCCTTGGAAAAAACGCGACTCCAAGCGTGCGACGGATGCCCGATAACCTGAAGGATCTTTTATGACCGAACCCCATGTGTTGACACGGACCGAAGGTGCGGTGGGCGTGATGACTTTTAACCGCCCGCAAACCATGAACACGCTGGACATCCCTATGGTGTTGGCCATGGAAGAGGCGCTCAATACATTGGAGGCCGATCCTGAAGTTCGGGTGTTGGTGATTACAGGCTCTGGCGATCGAACCTTTGTGGCGGGGGGCAACATTGCCGACTTGAACAGCCGTCGTGGACTTGAACATTACAAAGATTTTGCTGTGGTGTTGCACCGGGTGTTTCGGCGATTCGAGGAAAGTAACTTGCCCACAATCGCCGCAGTCAATGGCTGGGCGCTGGGCGGTGGGGCTGAGTTTTTGCTAACCACGGACATCCGACTGATGTCGGAAGACGCGCAAATGGGTTTGCCTGAAATCAAACTGGGTCTTTTTCCTGGCGGAGGCGGTTCGCAACGTCTGATGCGTCAAATCCCCCTCTGTCAAGCCAAGATGCTGATGTTTACCGGAGACTTTATTTCTGCTCAAGAGGCCGTTCAATTGGGATTGATCAACCGTGCGGTTCCGAAAGCCCATTTGATGGCAGAAAGCATGGCCTTGGCCCATCGCATTGCAGACAAGTCACCCTGGGCCTTGCGTTTGCTCAAAAGCAGCATGCTCCACGGCTCGGACATGCCACTCAGTGCTGCGCTCGCGCATGAAATGGCCACCATCAGCCTGGTTTTGGATACGAATGACGCCCATGAGGGGTGTTCTGCGTTTTTGGAGAAACGTCAGCCCAATTTTCAGGGGAGCTAAAAAAGCAGGGGTGCTTGCAGCGGTTTTCGCGGCGACAATCAGCCCCCATGAAAGCCAAATCTCTCAAACCCATGCGCCTGGAAGATATTTTGTATTGCCAGGGTTTTGGCACCCGTCGCGTTTGTGCCGGGTTGGTCCAGCAAGGTCATGTGCAAGTGCAGGGCGTCACCGTCACCGATTCGGGTGAGTTTTTTGATCTCGAAGGGCTGCATTTCAGCGTGCAAGGCACCGATTGGCCGTTCAAGGAAAAGGCCTATGTCTTGCTGAACAAACCGGCGGGTACCGAGTGTTCGCAAAAGCCTTCGACTTGGCCCAGCATTTACACCTTACTGCCTGCGCCCTTGCGCCAGCGCCCGCAAAAGGCAGCCGTGCAAGGGGTCCAGGCGGTGGGTCGACTGGATCAGGACACCACGGGCTTGCTGTTGCTGACCGACGACGGCCAGTTCATTCACAAAATGAGTTCTCCTAAGCACCATGTGCCCAAGGTGTACGAGGTCACCACCAAGCACCCGATCACGCCCGATATGGTGCAAAAATTGTTGGCGGGTGTGGTGCTGGACGATGACCCCAAGCCAGTCAAAGCCGCAGCTTGCGAAGCGGTTGGCGAATTGCATCTGCGTTTGACCCTGACCGAGGGCAAATACCATCAGGTCAAGCGCATGTTGGCGGCGGTTGGCAACCGGGTGGAGGGACTGCACCGCTCTCAAATCGGCGGCCTGACCATTCCGAGTGATTTAGCCCCTGGCCAATGGCGCTGGCTCAGCGAGGAAGATCTGGCCTTGCTCAAAGCCACTGCATGAAATCGGCAATGCCCTGAGCCACGGCCTCGGGTTGATCCCGGTGGGGTGAATGGCCGCAATGGCTCAGTTTGAGGGTTTGGGTGTGCGGCACGGCGCGGGCAATATCGTCCACTTGGGCCATGCTGCCATAAGGGTCTTCGTGCCCTTGAATCACCAACAAAGGGGCGTTGATGCCCGAGAGTTCATGCCGAATATCAAAAGTTCGGAAGGATTCACTTAGCCAAACATCGTTCCACTGCCAGAAAGCCACGTCCACATGGTCGTGGTACGGGGCCAACCGCTGCCTGAGTGGCCCGTTTTCGTAGGCCTCTTTGGCGGCTGTGATCGCTGAGACCGAGATGTCTTCCACCATGACATGGGGGGCCATGACCACGCATCCTGCGACATCGAAACGACTGGCATGGAGCAGGGCAATGGTGCCGCCGTCCGAGTGCCCCAGCAGGCAAGGGCGTTTTATGTCCAGTATCCGAAGCAGTTCGGGCAAAACATGCAGCGCTTCGCGGTGCATGTAGTTAGGCTGTAAGCGCCCCCTGCGCTGGTTTTCTGACTCTAAAGAGGGGCCGCGTACATCGGGCACCGGGTCGGACTGACCATAACCCTGTCGCGAATAAACCAAACCATGGCAACCCAGCTGGGCGCACAACCGGGTGGGCCAGTCGCGCCACATGGCCACGCTGCCCAGTCCCTCGTGCAAAAAAACCAAGCTTTGTTTGACCAGATTCCCAGAGGCATACAACCGTTGCACCTCCAGTTCAATGCCGAAAATGCTGATTTTTGACGGGGGCATGACCTGCATCTGTGTTCCTGTGATTTGGGCGATTACACTTCACCGCGATTTTGAAAGATTTTTT
>CAMDXR010000066.1 GCA_945877725.1 Limnohabitans sp. Rim8 | reverse complement strand
ATCCGTTCAGGGATCGGGGTTTAAAACCTGAAAGGCGCACTTGTGGCGCGCCTCAATACTGGTTTTAGGGGCGCACGTAAGTCGCGGTAAAACTGGCCTTGCCCAATACATTCGGGCCCAAGCCGTGGTTCAAAACAAAGCCGGTCAATGCCGCTGTGCCCGTGGTCGGGATGCCGGCAGCCGCAAAAATATTGGGCACTTTGAGCGCGAACAGCGTGAATTTGTAGTTGTGTACGCCATGCCCCTCGGGTGGGCAAGGACCGCCGTAACCGCCAGTGCCCGTGGTGCCTGTGTTCAAAAAGTCTGTGGCACCTGCCACCGCGCCTGCGGGCAAAGTCCCCTGCCCGGTTCCGGCACCTGCGGGCAAACCGTTGGCCGAGGCGGGAATGTTGCTGACCACCCAGTGCCAAAAACCGCTGCCGGTCGGCGCGTCGGCATCGTGCACCATCAAGGCCAGCGACTGCGTACCGGCGGGCAAGTCTTTCCAGGTGATCGCAGGCGAGATATTTTTGCCCTTGCAACCAAAACCATCCAGAGTTTGCTCGGTGCTGAATTTCATGCCCTGGGCTTTCAAATCCGGGCTGGACACCTCAAAGGCGTGCGCTGTGCCCAGTAAAGTGAAGGCAGCCAACACGCCAGCGAGAGGCGACAAAACGCCCATTTGAGTCAGTTTCATGTTCATGTTTCCATCAAAAAAAGCCACAGATAAAAAATCAATCAAAGACGCCGCTGCGGGACCGGCCCCCTCGACGGTTTCGACTTAACAAGAAAAAGTTGCGACAAACCCAGCTTTGCCCAGAACATGCGAGCCGAGACCGAAATTGACGGCAAAGCCCACCAGGGTTGCTGTGCCTGCGGCGGGAATACCGGCTGCCGCAAATAAATCTGGAACATCCAGGGCATAAAGAGAAAAGTGGTAATGGTGCGTGCCGTGTCCTGCGGGTGGACATGGGCCTCCATAGCCGCCTGCAGCTGAGACGCCGGTTTTCAGAAAATCGGAGTTGCAGACCACTGTGCCCTCAGGCAAAAGCGCCTTGTCATTGCCTGCCGAGGGAGGCAATTCGGACAAATCGCCGGGCAAATTGGCCAGTACCCAATGCCAAAAACCACTGCCGGTGGGTGCATCTGGGTCAAAAACCGTCATAACAAAGGAACGGGTTCCTGCGGGTGCGCCCGACCAACACAGGTGCGGCGACTTGTTTTGACCTTGCTGGCCAAAGCCGGAGGCGGTGTGGCGATCGGTAAAAACACCGCTGGCCAGGTCGGGGCTCCATAAACGGAAGGCATCTGGGTTTTCTGACATGGGCTTGCTTTCAAGGGTTTGAAGTTCAAGTTCATTGCCCTCGCTGAAGAGGGCATTGAACGAAAGTGATTTAAGCAAGCTTGGGCCCTGAGATTTAGCCCAAATACGTCAAAAATTAAGCACTCAGCCCCCTTTTTGTAATGAATAACCCTGTGCGTAAAATTTAGGCGACCCAGCAGAACGGTGAAACCCCGGATAATCTCGCCCTATGACTATTTCCATCAAAACCGCCGAAGACATCGAAGGCATGCGCTTGGCTTGCAGGCTCGCGGCTGAAGTTCTTGACTACATCGAGCCCTTTGTTAAACCCGGTGTCACCACCAACGAGATCGACAAACTTTGCCACGACTACATGGTCGATGTGCAGGGCTGCATTCCTGCCCCATTAAATTACGCACCCGGCGGATACAAGCCCTACCCCAAGTCGATTTGCACCTCGATCAACCACCAGGTTTGCCACGGCATTCCGAACGACAAGCCGCTCAAAAAGGGCGACTCCTTGAACATTGACATCACCACCATCAAAAATGGCTGGCATGGTGACACCAGCCGCATGTTCCATGTCGGCGAAGCCTCGATTGCCGCCAAGCGACTGGCCAAGCTGACCTATGAGGCCATGTGGAAAGGCATTCAACAGGTCCGACCCGGCGCACATTTGGGCGACATCGGTCATGCGATTCAGACCTTTGCCGAGGGCCATGGCTTTTCGGTGGTGCGCGAGTTTTGTGGCCACGGCATAGGCCGGGTCTTTCACGAAGAACCCCAAGTCTTGCACTACGGCAGGCCTGGCACACTGGTTGAATTGGTTCCCGGCATGATTTTCACCATCGAACCCATGATCAACGCTGGCAAACGCGAGATCAAGGAAATGGGCGATGGCTGGACCATCGTGACCAAAGACCATTCGCTGTCGGCCCAGTGGGAGCACACCGTGGTGGTGACTGAGACGGGTTACGAAGTGCTGACCTTGTCGGCTGGCAGTCCGGCCACCCCAGACTTCATCACCGAAAAAGCCACGGCTTGACATGGACGCGCAGGCCCACACGGTCGATCTGGCCTTTTTGCGCGATGCCTACAAGCACGACAAAGCGGCCGTCTTGCAATCACTGGCCAGCACCGGGGCCGTGACCCGGGGCCTGAAGCAAACCCTTAGGCAACTGTCCATCTTGGCCGATGGGCTGCTGATTCAACTTTGGCAAAACGCCGAATTTGCACCCGATTTGTGTTTGGTCGCGGTGGGTGGTTTTGGTCGGGCCGAGCTCTTTCCTTCGTCCGATGTCGACGTCTTGGTGCTTTTGCCGGATGGCCAATCGCCCGAAAACACCCCTCAATTACAAGCCCAGCTCGAAAAATTCATTGGCAGTTGCTGGGACACTGGCCTCGAAATCGGCTCCAGCGTGCGCACCCTGAGCGAGTGTTTGGCCGAGTCTGCCAAAGACATCACGGTGCAAACCTCTTTGCTTGAGTCCCGCAGAGTGACCGGCAGCACCCGCTTGTTCACCGAATTTCAGAAGCAATACCAAGCGGCCATGAACCCGCAGGCCTTTTTGGTGGCCAAGACGCTGGAGATGCGCCAGCGGCACACCAAATTTGAGGACACGCCTTACGCCCTGGAGCCCAATTGCAAAGAGTCACCCGGGGGTCTACGCGATTTACAGATGATTTTGTGGGTTGCCCGCGCTGCCGGACTGGGCCACAGCTGGGATGAACTGGCCCGAAAAGGACTGGCAACTCCCTTGGAGGCGCGTCAAATCAAGCGCAACGAAGCCCTCTTGGGTTTGATTCGCGCGCGCCTGCATTTGCAAGCCAAAAGACGCGAAGACCGGCTGGTTTTCGATTTGCAAACCAATGTGGCCGAGTCCTTTGGCTACGCCTCTGATGTGACACCAGAGGGCCGCTTGGCTTTGCGTGCCAGTGAAAAACTGATGCGGCAATACTATTGGGCAGCCAAGGCAGTGACCCAACTCAACCAGATCTTGTTGCTCAATATTGAAGACCGGTTGCGGGTGGAACGGGGTGAAACCCTGGCCGATTTCAGTCCCCTGAATGAGCGCTTTTTTGAAAAAGCCGGTTTGATTGAAGTGGCCAGCGACGACTTGTATCAAAAACACCCGCACGCCATTTTGGAAACCTTCTTGTTGTACCAGGCCACACCGGGGGTCAAAGGCTTGTCGGCCAGAACGCTGCGGGCGCTTTACAACGTGCGCGCCATCATGAACGGGCGCTTTCGGGCTGACCCGGTCAACCGACAGACCTTTTTGCAAATACTGCAGCAGCCACAGGGCATCACCCATGCCATGCGGCTGATGAATGAAACCTCGGTGCTGGGCCGCTATTTATGGGTTTTTCGGCGCATTGTGGGCCAGATGCAGCACGACTTGTTTCATGCCTATACGGTGGACCAACACATCTTGATAGTGCTGCGCAATGTGCGGCGCTTCTTCATGGCCGAGCACACCCATGAATACCCGTTTTGCTCTCAATTGGCGGGCGGCTGGGACAAGCCCTGGATTTTGTACACCGCTGCTTTGTTTCATGACATTGCCAAAGGCCGGGGTGGAGACCACTCCAAGTTGGGCATTCTGGAGGTGCGTACCTTCTGCCGCCAACATCAGATCGGTAAGGAAGACGCCCAACTGATCGAGTTTTTGGTGGGCGAGCACCTGACCATGAGCCATGTGGCCCAAAAAGAAGACTTGAGCGACCCTGAAATCATTGCCCGCTTTGCACAACGCGTAGGCAACGAGCGCCGTTTGACGGCCTTGTATTTACTCACCGTGGCCGATATTCGGGGCACCAGCCCCAAAGTCTGGAATGCCTGGAAGGGCAAGTTGCTGGAAGATTTGTACAAATCCACCTTGCGTGTGCTGGGGGGCCGTGCCCCGGATGCCAACGCCGAAGTGGAAGCACGCAAACGCGAAGCACTGATTGAGTTAGCCCGGCAAGCCGAACCGCATGAAGGCCACAAGGCTTTTTGGGACACCCTGGATGTGGGTTATTTCATGCGCCACGATGCCTCCGACATCGCTTGGCATGCCCGTCAGCTGTCCCGCCATGTGGCACTGGCGCATCCGGATTCAGCCCGCACCATCGTCCGGGCGCGACCATCCCCCGTGGGCGAGGGCTTGCAGGTGTTGGTGTTCACGCCCGACCAACCCGATTTGTTTGCCCGCATTTGCGGCCATTTTGACCAATCCGGTTTCAGCATTCTGGATGCCAAGATTCACACCACCCGAACCGGCTGGGCGCTGGACACCTTCCAGATCGTGACCACCATGTTGCCCGAGCATTACCGGGAGCTCATGACCATGGTCGAGCTGGGCCTGACCCAGACCCTAGAACGCCAAGCCCCCCTGCCCCCACCCACCAAGGGGCGCTTGTCCCGACGCGTCAAAAGCTTTCCGATCAGCCCCCGGGTGTCGCTCAAGCCGGACGAAAAAGCACAAAACTGGTTGCTCAGTATTTCGGCCAGTGACCGCAACGGCTTGCTTTACAGCGTGGCCCGGGTGTTGGCGCTGCACGGTATCAACCTGCAACTGGCCAAAATCAGCACGCTGGGGGAACGGGTGGAAGACACCTTTCTGATCAGCGGTGCCAAGTTGCAGCAAAACAAAGCGCAGATCGAGATCGAAACCGAGCTGCTGCAGGTGCTGCAAGCGGGCAGTTGAAGTCAACGCTTTTTAGCCCGGGTTCAATGCATGCCGGGTGACACAAAGCTCACTGACTCAATCGCGAAGAGTAGTGACAGACCGCCGGATCGAACCATGTTTTTGAAAATTCAGCCATCTTGTTGGCTGGCGTCCAAGAAACACGCTCGATGTACCCAGAACATGTACCGGGTTGCAAAGACAGGGGTTGTAGGGCCCAGTCGGGTGCGGGTGCCGCGCTGATCTGGTCTTGCACCCGACCGATCCAAACCCCCAGCCTCTGCTGGTAAAACAGGTACATCGAATCCCCCAATTCTTCTGGCTGCAAATCAGGGCAATCTTTGGCAGAGAACCAGATTTCTTCCAGCGCCACGGCTTGTTGACTTAAAAAACGCATGCGCCGTATCCGCCAACAAGCCTCTCCAGCCGACACCAAAGCAGGCCATTCAGCCGGATACGGCAGCAAACTCACGTCCAAAATGTTGGCCGTGGGCAAGCCCGGGCCATCGGACAGTTCCAGGCGGAAAAGTTCGTAAATTTGCCGACTGTTTTGAATTTGTCGAACATAAGTGCCCGAACCCTGAATCCGCTCCAAAACACCTTGCTCTTCCAACAGAGCTAAAGATTTGCGCAAAGTCCCCACGGCCACGCTCAAGGTCTGTGCCAACTCGGCCTCGGTGGGCAAACGTTCCCCACTGTGCCAATAACCAGCCTTGATTTGACGGGCCAATAACTCGGCAATTTGCAAATAAACAGGCAAGGGTTTAGCGGGTTGAGCAGCTTTCATGACCCGGAGTATGACAAATATTTTGAATTCTTTGACACAACACAAATCAATTCATATATCATTCATTCACATTCAGCAAGGAGATGTTCATGAGCATTGTTCCCGTCAAAGGCGAAGCCATCCAGGGTTCAGAAGTCGCGTGGTTTGCCCCATTGTGTTCCGACGATTTTCGCCACTTGGGCGTGCCAGAGGGTGATTTACGCAGCAACTGGGCCAACACAAGCCGCATTGTTGAAAGGGCCGATGAACTCGGTTTTCGCAATATTTTGTGCCCTTCTTCCTATCAAGTCGGTCAAGACACGCTGACATTTGCAGCGGCCGTGGCGCACAAAACCAAAAACATGAACTTGCTGGCCGCCATTCGATGCGGAGAAACGCACCCAGCCATGCTGGCCCGCACCGTGGCCACACTGGACCATATTTTGGAAGGACGACTGACTTTGAATGTCATTTCATCGGACTTTCCGGGGCAACAAGAAGACAGCGCCTACCGCTACCGCAGGTCTTGGGAGGTGGTGGAAATCCTTAAGCAAGCTTGGACACAGGACGAAATCAATTACGACGGTGAAATCTACAAATTAAAGGGTTTGTCGACCGATCCGGTGCGGCCCTACCAAAACAACGGCGGGCCACTGCTGTACTTTGGCGGCTACAGCCCCGATGCGCTGGCACTGTGTGGTGCGCATTGCGACACCTACCTGATGTGGCCAGAGCCCAAAGACATGCTGGCCCAACGCATGCGTGATGTGCATGCCCAAGCCGAAAAATACGGCCGTGTGTTGGATTACGGCTTGCGGGTGCACATGATTGTTCGCGACACCGAAGCCGAGGCGCGTGAATATGCGGCCGAACTGGTGTCTCAACTCGACGATGAAAAAGGCCGACAGATACGCCAACGCGCGCTCGATGCCACCAGTTTGGGCGTCGCACTGCAAAGTGCCAACCGAGATCGGGCCGATGAAGACGGCTACATTGAACCGCATCTGTGGACCGGCGTGGGCCGGGCTCGCAGTGGTTGTGGTGCCGCCTTGGTGGGCAGTGTGGACCAGGTGCTCAGTACAATTCACGACTACCAGAAAATGGGCATCCGGGCCTTCATTTTTTCCGGCTATCCGCATTTGCAGGAATGCGAAATCTTCGGCACCAAAGTGCTGCCACAACTGAAAACCGTCTCGCTCGCCCAAGAATATGGCCGTGTCCCGAGCCAAACACCGCCCACACCGCTGGGCACAGGAGTCCGCAAATGAACCCTTCGAAAATGGGCCGCATCACTTTGCCCAACGGCCGCACCCTGAGCCAAATGGCCTACGGTGTGTGGCGATTGTCTGAAGCCCAAGACACCTCGGTCCGCGCCAATCTGGCACGCATCGAGGCTTGTCTGACGCAAGGCATCACCACCTTTGACCATGCCGATATTTATGGCGATTACAGCTGCGAGGCGCTGTTTGGTGAAGCCATCAAGGCCCAGCCCTCACTAAAAGACCGCATCGAGATTGTGACCAAAACCGACATCATGCTGCTCTCGTCCAAGTGGCCCGACACGCGCGTCAAACACTACGACACCAGCCCTGCGCATGTGATCGCCAGTGTGGACCGCTCGTTGACGCGCATCGGCGTGGACGTGATTGATCTGCTGTTGATTCATCGGCCCGACCCGTTAATGGATGCCCAAGCCTTGGGCCGCTGCCTGGATGCGCTGATTGACAGCGGCAAAATTCGGGGTGCCGGGGTTTCCAACTTCATGCCCTGGGATGTGGATTTGCTGCAATCGTGCATGCAACACAAACTGCAAACCAACCAACTGGAGTTGAGCCTGCTGAACACCGCGCCCTGGGTCAATGGCCAACTGGCACATGCCCAGCAACACCGCATGCCCTTGATGGCCTGGTCTCCTTTGGGCGGGGGCCGACTGCATTCCCAAGCCAGCACACCTGGAACGGCCGCTGCCAGACTGGCACCCAAACTGACTGAACTGGCGCAAGCCTCGGGCACCGACACCACGGCGGTGGCCATGGCGTGGCTCATGCACCACCCTGCGCAAATTTTGCCCGTGATGGGCACCAACCAACTTGAGCGCATTGCCCGTTTCGGTGATGCCACTCGTGTGCCGATGGACCGCCAGACCTGGTACCAACTTTATGAATTGGCCAATGGCCACGAAGTGCCCTGAACCGGGCCATCTTTGACGGCACATTTGCACATGCTTTTGCCCCAAGCCCGATCAACCGACCTCCACAAAGCCCATGCGACACAAGTCCAACGAAATGTCAGAAGCCTTGCCCGCGGCCTCTGCGCGTCCTGCAACGAACACGGCTGTTAACACGCCCATGAACCACGACCTCAACCCTGCAGACTACCGCAAAGCGCTTTCATGTTTTGCCACCGGGGTCACCGTGATCACCTCTCGCTGGCAAGACGCCGACTGGGGCATGACCTGCAATTCGTTTGCCTCGGTTTCGCTGGACCCTCGGCTGGTGCTCTGGAGCATTCGCAAAGCCGCCAACAGTCTGGAAGCCTTTACAAAATCTGGTGGTTTTACGGTGAGTGTTTTGGCGCAACACCAAGAAAGCGTTGCCCGACAATTTGCCACTGGCGACATGGCCCCCCGGTTTGTCGGTGTGCCTACGCAGCGACAAGCCAGCCAGCGGCTCAGGTTGACCGAAGCGGCCGCTTGGTTTGACTGTCAAATTCAGCAAGTGGTGGATGCCGGTGACCACCACATCGTGATTGGCCAGGTCATGGCTTTTGACCACTTGGAGAGCGCAACCGCTCTGACCTTTTGGCGCAGCCGCTTTGGCCGCTTTGAAGACCTGACCGGCTGATCCTGCATTTTTGTTTGATTTGGGGCCTGATCTAAGCCCTGAATCGGCGATGGAATTCAGGCGTGACCAGCACCTGAACAGCTCCTTAAATTCAATATTGCAGCGTCTCGGCCACCGGATCGTCGTGCCGGGGTACCTCGCCTGCTGCAGGTTGGGCCACCTGAATCTGCGTTCCTTGAAGCACAAAAATAGGCAAGCGGGTCAGAGGCGCCGCAACCTCATGCCACGCCCCAGCGTTGTAGACCTCGCGGGTTTCAAAATCCACCCACTTTTTACCGTCGGGCAATTGCGGAAAATAAATTCGCTTGGATCGTTGACCCTCTTCCAAAACAGGCGAAACCAGCAAGGAATCCCCCAGCATGAACTCGTCGGCGTCGGCCAGACATTGCAGATCGTCCGGAAAATTGAAGAAAGTGGGCCTCAGAATGGGCACATGTTGCTGCGTGGCCTGCTCAAAACAAGCCACCAGGTAGGGCATGAGGCGGTAACGCAGTGCAATGGCCTCGCGGATGGCATCGGTCACTTCCGGGTGCATCCAGGGCAAATTGCTGACGCCACCTTCTTTCCAAGAGTTCATGACCATGCGCGGGTTCAGGCAACAGGCTTGCACCCAGCGCAAGAACATCTCGGGCTCAGGCACCGGGCCATAGAAGCCCCCCACATCGTGCCCCACGTTGAACATACCTGAAAGACTCATTTGCAAGCCGGTGCGCACATTCCACTTCAAGCTGGCCCAGCTGGTGGTGTTGTCGCCTGACCAAGTTTGTGCATAGCGTTGCAAACCTGGAGGCCCGGCCCTGGTGACCGTGAAAGCCGGTTCGGCTATGTCTCCGGTAAAAGCTTGCTGCGCCTCAAAGGTGGCACGCGTCATCAACAAAGCGTGCAAAGGTCGGCTGCGGTGCATGGGCAAATTCAGCCCCCAGGCGTCGCTGTAGGCGTCTTCGTTCTGAATGGCGTATTCGTTGTTGTCATTCCAGCCCACATCGATGCCCTGAGCCAAAACCTGCTGCGTGAGTTGTTCTTGCCACCACGCCACCGCTTGGGGGCGCGTGAAGTCCAGGTGCGAACCTTGACCATCCCAAAAAGGCTCCACCACTGCTTGACCGGTCGATGCGTCTTGTATGAAGGCCTGACTTTGGTTGAGCGCACTGTAGGCCGGATGGTCGTCCAGCAAACAAGGCTTGATGTTGGCCACCAAGCGCATGCCGTGCTCTTTAAACTTTTGGTTAAGGGTTTGCGGGTCCGGAAACTTGGCGTGGTTCCAAGTGAATACATAGCGTTGTTTGCCACGGCTTGAATAGCCCGAACCATAGTGGAAGGACGAAATCGGGATGCGGTGGCGAGCGCATTCGTCAATGAATCGGTCCAACTGCTGTTGTGCATCCGGGGCGTCGGCCAATCCCATGGCGGTTTGTGCAAACCCCAAACTCCAACGCGGGGGCATGTGGGTCCCGCCGATCAAGGCTACAAATTGGCGCAACACTTCGGCTGGGGTTCGGCCCAACATCACGTAATAGTCGAGGTCGCCATCGTCAATGTCCACACTGCGAAAAAATCCGTGGTAATTGTCGTGCTCGCAGCCCAGATCAAAGGTGCAGGTGGCCAGGGTGTCGTAATACAAGCCCACCCACAACCCGTTGACGGTGCGGGTCATGGTGAAAGGCCAGTGCTTGTAGAGAGGATCACCGTTTTGTGGGTCATAACCCAAGGCATCTTGTCCCAGGCAACGCAGTCGGCGGCCATGCAGGTTCAAGGGACCGGTTTTGTCGCCGAGGCCGTAGTAATGCTCTTGGGGATCGCGCACCAAGCAATGCCTGACCAAGCCAGTGCGGTGTTCTTGCAAATAAGCACTGGTGCTGCGGTCTTCCAAAAAGGTGTGGCCCGTGGCTTGGTCCGTCCATTGCAAACGCATGGCTCGCGTGCCACCGCCCAACAGCCTTACAGAAACCTGCGGCGTAGACAAACTCACGTCACCCTGATCGCTCTTGGATAAGGCCACCACCGGACGTTGAAAACCCTGCAGGTCTGCACGTTCACGCCCGGTCCAAGGCACATCGGTGCCAAGCGTCGGGGCAATGGCCCAAGTACGGGGTTCACGAAACCCTTGGGCCGGCAAAAGCGTGACCCGCGCTAATGTGGGAGACAAAAAGGACAAACGCAACTCACCGCCTGTGGCCAATGCGGCACAAGCATCAGGCTGGATCCGATCGGCTGCGGAGCGCTCGTCGGCGGGGCTCCATGCTTGGGTTAACAAGGGTTTCATGGGTTCACCTGCGCGAGGCGTTGCTCGTTTGCGTCAAAAACGTGCAGATTTTCAGGCCGGGCCGTGAAATACATCAGGTCTCCGGCCGCGGGGGCACGATCGCCTTCAATCAGAACCTCGATCCGGGTGCCATCGGCCAGCAGGCCATGCAGCAAGCGTTGCGCGCCCAGGTATTCGGTGCCTTTGACTTGTAGCGCCAAGCCCTCCCCTGAACTGCACACCATCCAA
Source organism: Limnohabitans sp. Rim8 (assembly GCA_945877725.1). GTDB lineage: Bacteria > Pseudomonadota > Gammaproteobacteria > Burkholderiales > Burkholderiaceae_C > Limnohabitans_A. Next base: position 883 of record CAMDXR010000066.1, on the reverse strand, counting down.
TGCTCTGGGCGGATGCCCACTTGTTTTGCGGCCTCTGGCACCCAAGACCGCAAAGAAGGCGCTGTGCGGGCGGTTTCTGCCGACAAAAAATTCATACGGGGGCTGCCCATGAAGCCCGCCACAAAGACATTGGACGGGTACTCGTACAAAGCTTGAGGGGTGCCCACTTGTTCAATGCGCCCGGCTCTGAGCACCACAATTTTGTCGGCCATGGTCATGGCCTCCACTTGGTCATGGGTCACATAAATCATGGTCGCACCCAGGCGTTGGTGCAATTCACGCAACTCAGAACGCATGGACACGCGCAGTTCCGCATCCAAGTTGGACAAGGGTTCGTCGAATAAGAAGATTTTGGGGTTGCGCACAATGGCACGGCCAATGGCCACACGCTGTCTCTGGCCGCCTGACAACTGGGTGGGTTTGCGTTGCAGCATGGCGTCGAGTTGCAACAAAGCGGCGGCTTCGTTCACCTTTTGCGCAATCTCGGCTTTGGGCACCTTGGCGTTTTCCAGGCCGAACGCCATGTTGGCGTAGACCGACATGTGCGGGTAAAGGGCATAAGACTGAAACACCATGGCACAGCCCCGGTCGGCGGCCCCGACATCGTTGACCCGAACGCCGTCGATCAGTAAATCGCCCCGCGTAGGTGAATCCAAACCGGCGATCATTCGGAGCAAGGTCGACTTGCCACAACCCGAGGGACCCACAAATACAACAAATTCGCCATGAGCAACTTGCAAATCCACGCCATGAATGACGTGGGTCTGGTCGAAAGATTTTTCAAGGGAGCGCAGTTCTAGAGTAGACACTTTGATTCAATTCAAAAAAAGTCGTTGGACAAGCATCACTTCACACCGGCACTGGCAATGCCGGTGGTGATGTA
>CAMDXR010000065.1 GCA_945877725.1 Limnohabitans sp. Rim8 | reverse complement strand
AGGCGGCCTTTTTCTTGTAATTTGTCCCATTGCTGAAACACGGCATCGCGCGCCTTCTGTATCGCTTCGGCCTGCATGTCATACAACCAGACCTGGCTGCCGGCTTGTGCTGCAATTTGAGCAATGCCACGGCCCATGGCACCGGCTCCGATGATGGCCACTTTGGAAAATGAGAGGGTCATTTTTATTTAAAAAGTAAATCAAAAATCTATGAATCAGCCGATTCGCGGGTGTTTCTGTCTGGTTGGGCAGCCCTGACGAAAGCGCTGATTCTTCATTGAATATTATCGCCCGAGTTCATGGGGTGGGGCTTTGGCCTTGGGGCAGGCCAATCAAGGGGTATCTGGATTGCTTTTGAGCCGTTTCGGGAGGAGCCGCCATGAACATGTCATTGAACGGCGTCCACTGTAGGTTCAGCGCCGTACCTGCAGCGCACCCGGATTAACGATGTTGGTGGGGGTGCCTTTGATGAAGTTGACCACGTTGTCAAAGGCAGCACCGAAATAAAGCTCGTAACTGTCCTTTTCGACATAGCCGATATGGGGCGTACAAATGCAGTTTTCTAGTCGCAACAAAGCCGAGCCTTGCAAAATGGGTTCGGATTCGAACACGTCGACCGCCGCCAATCCAGGACGACCCCGATTGAGCGCTCCGATCAAGGCATTGGGTTCGACCAGTTCGGCACGCGAAGTGTTGACGAAAAGTGCGGTGGGTTTCATGCCGCTCAGGTCTTCACCGGTAACGATCCCCTCCGTTGCTTCGTTCAGACGCAGATGAACGCTCAAAACATCTGATTCGGCAAAAAATGAGGCCCGACTGCTTGCGGCCCGAAAACCATGTTGGCTGGCCTTGGCCCTGGATTCGTCGCTGCCCAAAATGACGACTTCCATGCCAAAAGCCTTGCCATAACCGGCCACCAATTGGCCGATTTTTCCGTAGCCCCAGATTCCCAATGTTTTGCCTTTGAGCACTGTGCCCAAACCAAAATTAGCAGGCATGGAGCCCGCTTTCAAGCCAGATTGTTGCCATGCACCGTGTTTCAGGTTGCCAATGTACTGGGGCAATCTGCGAGCAGAGGCCATGATCAAGGCCCAAGTCAGTTCTGCCGGTGCCACCGGAGAGCCAATGCCCTCTGCGACGGCCACGCCACGCTCCGTGCAAGCCACTAAATCGATGTGACCACCTGTCTGACCGGTTTGAGCAATTAACTTCAGCTTTGGCAACTTTTCAATGAGCGCACGCGATAAATGGGTGCGTTCGCGAATCAAGACAATGACGTCGGCATCCTTCAGGCGTACAGACAATTGACCAATGCCTTTGACGGTGTTGGTGTAGACCTTGGCCTGGAAGTTCTCGAGTTTGGATGCGCAGTTGAGTTTGCGAACCGCGTCTTGGTAGTCGTCAAGAATCACAATATTCATCCCTCTATTGTGCCTTGACGCGGCAACAGAATTCTGTTGCCGTGCTAGAGGATTTGCATCAAATTCGGGCTTGAGCAGCCTCCAGGGCGGCTAAGCGCTCAAGTTCTGCGCAAACATCGGCCATGCGGCCAGAGATGACCATGCGTCCGGCACCGGTCACCCGTTGGCCACTTTCGGTCACTCGCAAAACTCGCAAGGAGGGCGTGGCCAAGCTGGGCCTCACGGCATGCGTTTGAAGTTTGGCTTTTAGACCCGAAGATGAACAAGTGGCGTTGCGCGGCCCCCAAACGGGACGGGTGGAGGGTGACAATCGTTTGGATGTAACGGCAACAGGGGGGTTGCGTTTAAAGCCAATAAGACCCGTAACGGCGGTCAGACTGGTAAGGCCTTGAAAAAGGCCAGAAAGACCAAGAAGAGCGATTCCCATGTGAAACCTTTCAAAAACATTGAGGTTGGACACAGGCAGGATTGCTGAAAAAGCTTGTTGCATCAGGGCTGACAGAAACGATCTGTCAGCGCCCGCCACCTGATGCAACAAGCGTGTCGTTTACATCAACAAGGTGTTGCGGATCAGGCCCACGGCCAAACCTTCGATGTCAAAAGGCTCCTCGGGGTCGACCACGATGATCGAGTAGTCTGGGTTTTCAGGCAATAACTCGATGCCCGTGGCGGTTTTACGCAGGCGTTTAACCGTGACTTCATCGCCCAGTCGAGCCACCACAATCTGGCCGTTGCGAACTTCTTTGGTGGATTTGACGGCCAACAAGTCACCGTCCATGATGCCCGCATCGCGCATGGACATGCCGCGGACACGCAAAAGATAGTCGGGTTGCTCTGTAAAGAGTGTGCTTTCGAGTTGGTAAGTTCGGTCGATGTGTTCCTGCGCCAAAATAGGTGACCCGGCGGCCACGCGACCGATCAAGGGCAAACTCAATTGGCCGAGGCCGGGCAGGGTGAGGCTTAAAAGATCGGACGGTGCGCGAGCGTGGTTGCGGTTGCTGCCCTTGAGGCGTATGCCTCTGGAGGTGCCGCTGACCAGTTCGATGGCGCCTTTGCGAGCCAAGGCCTTGAGGTGTTCTTCGGCGGCATTGGCTGATTTGAAGCCCAACACGTTGGCGATTTCAGCCCGCGTGGGCGGTGCGCCAGTGCTGGCAATGGTGTTCTGGATCAATTCCAGAATTTCTTGCTGCCGTGCAGTGAGTTTGGGGCTGTCGGTCATGGCGGGTTTCCTTGAGAAGGATGGGTGAGCTGTTTTTTCATCCAGTGACTGTATTTTTAACCAGTTTAAAAGGTTGTGCAAGTGGTTGAAACGAAAAAACCTGGAAAAATTGTGATTTTGGGAACAGGCGGCACGATCGCCGGAACGGCATCCCAAGCTTCCGACCATGTCGGGTACACCGCAGCGCAGCTGGGTGTTGAACAGTTGATGGCAGCTTTGCCCGGCTTGACTCAGGTCTTGTCCGGGCGGCCTTTTGCGCTTGAGCAAGTGGCGCAACTCGACAGCAAGGACATGGATGGCGTGACATGGCATTTGTTGGCTGCACGCTGTCATTTTTGGTTGTCGCAGGACGACGTCCAGAGCGTGGTGGTGACGCACGGGACCGATACGCTGGAGGAAACCGCTTGGTTTTTGCACGAAGTGCTGCAGCCTTCCAAGTCTTTGATTTTGACTTGTGCCATGCGTCCAGCCACAGCTTTGGCGGCCGATGGCCCTCAGAATTTGATGGATGCCCTGACCTTGGCCTGTGATGGAGGGCGTGCCGGAACGTGGGTGGTCTGTGCGGGCCAGATCCACAGTGCCCGGCAGGTGCAAAAGGTCCACCCTTATCGGCTAGACGCCTTCAGTTCCGGTGAGGCAGGGCCGGCAGCTTGGGTCGAGGCGGGCCGGGTTCGCTGGGCTGGCAAGTCCGTGGAGCGGCATTTGGCAGAGGTTTCTTTGCCCACCTTTTTGCAAATCCTTCCCCTTGAATGGCCCGTGGTTGAGGTGCTGCTCAGCCATGCAGGGGCCAGTCGCCGCAGGGTGGATGCGCTGGTGGCCTCTGGGGTTGATGGTTTGGTGGTCGCCTGCACGGGCAATGGCACTGTGCACCATGCGATCGAAGAAGGTTTACTAGATGCCGAAAAACAGGGGGTTCGTATTCGCTTGAGCACACGCTGCTTGACGGGTCAGATTGTGGGGGATGCCACGCGCTGGCCTGATGTTGAGGGCCTGAGTCCAGTCAAAGCTCGAATCAGTTTGATGCTCGAATTACTGTCTGAGCGCATGAAAGCCGTTTAAGCGCCCTTTGAAGTACAGGCAAACAAGTCGCAAAAGTAAAGAAACACCGCCTGAAGCGGTTCGCCCATTTAAAAAGCCCCGGAATCGGGGCTTTTGAGGGGGCTGAAGCTGAAAGCCTCACAGCATTTTGATCACTCGGCCAGTGCCGAAAAAGCGCGTGCCGTGATGTCTTCCACGCTGCCCGTGCCGCTGATGGCGCGGTATTTGGGGGCAGACCCTGCATCGGCCTTGGCCCAGTTGGCGTAGTAATCCACCAAGGGGCGGGTTTGGGCGCTGTAGACGTCGAGGCGTTTTTTTACGGTCTCTTCTTGATCATCGGCACGTTGAACCAGGGGTTCGCCCGTCACGTCGTCCACACCTTGAACTTTGGGTGGATTGAACTTGACATGGTAGGTGCGACCGGAAGCGGGATGCGAACGGCGGCCACTCATGCGCTCAATGATGGCGTCAAAAGGCACATCGATTTCAAGCACGTAGTCAAGTTTGACGCCCGCAGCTTTCATGGCATCGGCTTGGGGGATGGTTCGGGGAAAACCGTCAAACAGGAAACCGTTGGCGCAATCGTCCTGTGCAATGCGCTCTTTGACCAAATTGATGATCAAGTCGTCGCTGACCAGGCCGCCAGACTCCATGACGGCCTTGGCTTGCAGCCCCAGAGGGGTGCCCGCTTTAACCGCAGCGCGCAGCATGTCACCCGTGGAGATTTGGGGAATTTTGTATTTTTGACAGATGAAAGTGGCTTGAGTGCCTTTTCCGGCGCCAGGGGCGCCTAGGAGAATCAGTCTCATGTGAAGGTCCTTATTGTTGAAATCGGTTCGATCAGGCAAGCCTAACGGTTCTGATCAAGATTATCACGTCAGCCTCAAAGTTGGCTTACGGTGAGAACCCGATAACGAGCTCAGGCCAGCAATTGGCGCACGCGTTGCAGGTCTTCGGGGGTGTCTACGCCAGGACCCGGGGCCTCCGTGGTGACATGTACGGCAATTCGGTGACCATGCCACAGGGCCCTTAATTGCTCCAAAGACTCGGTGGTTTCCATGGGAGCTGGGGAGAGGTGGGGAAACAGGCTCAGAAAACCGGCCCGATAGCCATAGATGCCAATGTGACGCAACGGCACTGGAGATGGCAGAGCCTTGAAACCGGTATCCGATTGGCCATCGCGCCACCAAGGAATGGGAGCTCGGCTGAAATACAGGGCCAATTGACGTGCATCTGTGACCACTTTCACCACATTCGGGCTGGTGAACTCGGCCAGAGACTGGATGGGATGGGCCGCAGTGCTCATGCTGGCCTCGGGGCGCTCGGTCAGAAGTCGAGCCACTTGATTGATCAAGTCGGGGGTCATCAAGGGTTCGTCGCCTTGCACATTGACCACCACGGTTTCGGCTGCCAAACCCAGCAATTGGCAGGCTTCGGCCAGACGGTCACTGCCACTGACATGGTCTTGCCGGGTCATCAGGGCCCGAATGCCGTGCTTTTGGCAGGCCTCGACAATGTGCTCATCATCGGCCGCCACCACCACTTGATGGGCTTGGGACAGCAAGGCGCGCTGTGCAACCCGCACCACCATGGGCAATCCTGCAATGTCGGCCAGTGGTTTGTTGGGCAATCGGCTGGACGCCATACGCGCCGGAATCACCACGGTGAAACCGGGAGTTTGCGTGAAATCGGTCATGGGCAGAGCTTAAAGCGCAGGGCGAAGCGCAGCCAATTTGTCAATCTCTTCGTCGCTCAGGGTACGGGCTTCGTTTTCTAGCAAGATGGGAATGCCCTTGCGCACAGGGTAGGCCAAGCGGGCGCTGCGCGAAAGCAACTCCTGCTGTTCCCGGTCAAAGTCAAGAGGGCCTTTGGTGACTGGGCAAACCAATAATTCAAGCAATTTGATGTCCATGCTGCCAATGATAACGGGCCCTTGAGTCGGGCCTTGAACCCTGGGGTTTTCAGGCTTTAAGAATGGATTCGGTGCTGAACCAGGGTGTCCAGTGTGGTCCAGAAGTCGTTTTCGGGGGTCAATATGAGTGGAACGGCCAGGGCGTTAGGCTCATGCGGCCAAAGTTTGGCGGCGTCTTTTTCGGTGCACAACACGGTGCCATTTTTGTCGGCGGCTTGCCAATTTTGGTAGTTGTGGTGGTCGGGCAAAGGGGTTGTACGGGCCAAAGTGAGGCCGGCTTGGCGCAGCATCTCGAAAAATGCTTCGGGCCGGGCCAACCCGGCGACCGCATGCAGGGGCCGGTTGAGCAGCGAACTCAAGGGAATTTGTTCACCTTGGGCATTCAGCGCATGGTCTGCCAGTTGGCGTTTGGCACGAAAACCCTGGCCAATCTGAACGGTTCCGGTATGCAGTACGGCATCGACTGGCCGGGGCCAGAGTTCCCGCAAGGGACCTGCGGGCAACAACCAGCCATTGCCGATGCCCCGCTCATCCATGACGCAAATTTCAATGTCGCGGGCCAAGGCCAGGTGTTGCAAGCCATCGTCACAAATCAGGACTTGCACCTCTGGGTGCGCGCGCAGCAGGCCGCGTGCCGCTTCGGCCCTTTTGTGTGCCACCCAAACGGGCACTCCCGTAGATTGGTGAATCAGCAGGGGTTCGTCGCCCACTTCTTGCGGCAAGCTGCCGTGCTGAACGGCGCGGGTGTTGAGGGTTTCGCGTCCGTGGCCCCTCGAAATCACCCCCACCTTGAATCCCTTTGTCAGCAAGTGCCTGACCATGGCCAAGGTGAGAGGGGTTTTGCCTGCGCCACCCGCCACCACGTTGCCCACCACAATGACCAAGGCTGGAACGCGTTGGGTTTTAAAAAGACCCGTGGTGTAGGCCAGGCGTCGCAGCCCGATCAGCCCGCCATAAAAGGCCGCGATCGGGCGCAAGAGCCAAGCCATCGGCCCCCGTTGAGTCCAAATGCTTGGCAGGTGCCGATGCAGAAGGGCGTTCAGGCGCATGCAATTCAAGCCCGGTGGCTCAAGAGCCTGGGGCCTCGGCGGCTTGGGCTGCAAAACTGATCTTCGACAAACCACTGCGGCGAGCAGCTTCCATGGCATTGATCACGTTTTGGTGTGAAGCCGCAGCGTCTGCGCTGATGACCAACAGGGTGTCTTGCTGGGCCAAAGGGGTGAGTACCGCCACCAAGGCACCGACTGAGCTGCCCCCCACGGGCGATTTGTTGATGGCGTACTGACCCTGAGCGGTGATGGTCAGCACGATTTGTCGCGGCTGCTGCTGGGCGGCACTTGCATCGGCCACGGGCAGGTTCAACTGAATCTCGGTCAGGCGTGACCAAGTGGTGGTCAACATCAAAAAAATCAGCACGACCAAGAGCACATCGATGAACGGGATCAGGTTGATCTCGGGCTCCGGGGACGAGGATCGGGGGCGAAAGTTCACATAGCCTCCTTACGTACGCATGCGGGCCAGGTGTCTGGCAAAGCTTTCGGCGGCCACTTCCATGGCCAATACATGGCGGTCCACCACAGCGCGAAAGTAGCGCCAGAACACCAGGCAGGGAATGGCCACCACCAAGCCGAAAGCCGTGTTGTAAAGCGCCACGGAAATACCGTGTGCCAGCAGGGCGGGCTGGTTATTGGCAGCGGTGTGTGCCCCAAAGATGTCGATCATGCCGACCACCGTGCCCAGTAAACCCAGCAGCGGAGCGGCTGAAGCCAAGGTGGCCAATGCGGGCAAATACCGTTCTAATTGCTGCGCGGCCAGACGTCCGGCCATTTGCATCTCGGCTTGGAGGTCTTGGGCAGAGGCTTTGGGATTGACTTGCAAACAGCGCAAGCCGCTGGCCAGAACCGGCCCCATAGCCCCCGCTTTGTCCAGCTTTTGGATCATTGCTTCCGTGGCAACGCCGCGTTGGGTGGCCTCGATGGTTTGCGCCAGAATTTGGTGGGGCATGACCCTTTTGTTTTGCAGTTGAAACGAGCGTTCAAGAATCAAGGCCAAGGCCACAATGGAGCACAGAATCAAGGGCCAGATGGGCCAACCGGCCGCTTGTATGATGGTCAACAAAAAAATACCGTCCTGTTTTTGAGTCACTGCCAAGCCGGGATTATCGGTGAATGGCGGTGCCTTGTCCGACCCAGCGCCCACTTCCTTTTGAGCACGCCCTTTTCTGTGGATAACTTTGTGAAGAACTTTGTTTTTGTGCCTATTTTTAATACTCCGGTATATAAAATAATCATCAAATTTCAACTGTTTTTTTTAAAATATTCAAATAAATCAATGACTTACGAGATATATTCTTTTGTTGCTCAACGCACTTTGCGTGCAAACCACGACAGGCTTGGCTTGTGGAGTACTTTTCCGCATCGGGCCTGAGTTTGCGGCCCTAAATGCGCTTGAAACACTGATGGAGCCTCAATTCAATGCCCTTAACTGACGATTTGAAACCCCGCGCCTGGACCGTATCGGCTTTGTGTCGTGCCGTGGCGGAAGCCCTAGACCTGCGTTTTAACCCGGTCACGGTGCGAGGGGAGATTTCGGGGTTTTCTCGCGCTGCCAGTGGGCATTGCTATTTTTCGATCAAAGACGAGGCGGGGCAAATTCGTTGTGCCATGTTCAGGCGCGCAGCCAGTTTGATGGATTTCGCCCCGCGCGATGGCGAATTGGTTGAAGTTCGGGGCCGATTGGGCGTGTACGAAGCCCGGGGCGATTTGCAATTGGTGGTCGAATCTATGGAGCGGGCAGGGCAAGGGGCCCTGTTTGAACAATTCGTGCGTTTGAAAGCCAAGCTCGAAGCCGAGGGCCTTTTTGATCCGGCCCACAAACGCGAAATTCCCAACCGGCCAAGGTGCATTGGCGTGGTCACTTCGCTGGGTGCAGCGGCTTGGCACGACGTGGTGACCGCTTTGCAAAGACGTGTCCCGCACATTCCCGTGCTGATGTCGCCTGCCTTGGTGCAGGGTGTCGGCGCTGCGGCGACCTTGGCGCAGGCTTTGCAAAACATTTACGCCTTAACGGCCGAGGACAACCCCCTTTGCCCCCCCGTTGATGTGATCTTGCTGGTGCGGGGTGGCGGGTCCATGGAAGACCTTTGGTCGTTCAACGACGAAAATTTGGTTCGACTGATGGCGCAAAGCCCTGTCCCTTTGATCAGCGGCGTGGGCCACGAGACCGATTTCACCTTGGCCGATTTTGTGGCCGATGTGCGCGCCCCCACGCCCACGGCTGCCGCCGAGATGGCGGCAACCGACAGGGGTGTGGACCTGGAAGCCCTCTCGGTGCTGGAGCACCGTCTTAGCAGGGGGTTGTTGCGCCAGCAAGACCTTCAGGCCCAGCGCTTGGACGGCGTTGCCAGTCGCCTGGCCTCTGGGTTGCAGCGTCAGCAAGAGCGCCAGACACAAAGACTGGGGGCCATTGCCACACGGCTCAGCCGGCCGCAAGCCTTGCTGGGGCAACACCGTCAGTGGCTTGATCGACTGGCCAACCAACTGCAAACCGGCGTTCAAAGCACCTTGAATGAGGGCGCGCACAAACTGGAGCGTCTGGACGATCGTTTGCGCTTCAACCGTGGTCAGCAATTGCAACAACGCACCCAGCGCCTTGAACATGCCGGGCTTCGCTTGTCGTCGGTGGATCCGCACCGGGTGTTGGAGCGCGGTTATGCCTGGCTCAGCGATGAAAACGGGCACGCCCTGACCCATGTTCAGCAGTTTCAAGCCGGACAAGCGGTTCAGGCCACCTTGGCCGATGGCCAAGTCCCCTTGCGGGTGCAAGGACCCGACGCACGCGCCCCTGACTGAGTGATCGGGGTTCGCAACTCTTTGTATTCAGTGACCTGTCAGCCCAAGGGGCGATCTCGCTGCCTCTAAAATGCGCGAGTTCACCTTCAATTTGCAACGAAAAAAGGACCTCTCATGGAACACACCCTGCCCACACTGCCTTACGCCATTGACGCTTTGGCCCCCCATTACAGCCAGGAAACTCTGGAGTTTCACCACGGCAAGCACCACAACGCTTATGTCGTGAACCTGAACAACCTGCAAAAGGGCACTGAATTCGAGAGCATGTCGCTCGAAGAAATCATCAAAAAGTCCAGCGGTGGTGTTTACAACAACTCTGCTCAGATCTGGAACCACACCTTTTTCTGGAATTGCATGAAGCCCAACGGCGGTGGCGAGCCCACAGGCGCTTTGGCCACGGCCATCAATGCCAAGTTCGGCAGCTACGCCGCTTTCAAAGAAGCCTTTGTCAAAAGCGCAGTGGGCAACTTTGGTTCGGGCTGGACATGGTTGGTGAAAAAGGCCGACGGTTCGGTCGACATCGTCAACATGGGCGCCGCTGGCACCCCGCTGACCACGGGCGATACCGCTTTGTTGACCGTGGATGTCTGGGAACACGCCTATTACATCGACTACCGCAATATGCGCCCCAAGTTTGTTGAGACCTTCCTCGACAAGTTGGTGAACTGGTCGTTTGCCGAGAAAAATTTCGCCTGATCGAAGATTCTGCGGTTTCAAAAAGCCCGGTGATCGCCGGGCTTTTTGCTTTGTAAGCCACTTTGCCAACACAACTGGGTGAGGTGATGGGTCACAATTCGCCAAAATTCATTAACACGAGGGGCGCGCGTGGAGCAAATAGAGGCCGTGGTCATTGGGGCGGGCGTGGTAGGCCTGGCCGTTGGGCGAGCGCTGGCCTTGTCCGGCAGGGAAGTGCTGGTGCTCGAGTCCGAAAACGCCATTGGGACGGGCACCAGTTCGCGCAACAGTGAAGTTATTCATGCGGGCATTTATTACCCAGCCGGTTCGCTGAAGGCCCGTTTGTGCGTGCAAGGCAAAGGCCTGTTGTATGACTATTGCACCGAACGCGGTGTGGCCCACCAGCGCTTGGGCAAACTGATTGTGGCCACGAGCCTTGCGCAAATAATGGACCTGGACGGGGTGATAGCCAAAGCGATCGCCAACGGCGTGCATGATCTGCAAAAACTCACCCGCGAACAAGCGCGCGCCTTGGAGCCCGCTTTGGCCTGCGAGGCAGCATTGCTTAGCCCCAGTACGGGCGTGATTGACAGCCATGCTTACATGCTCAGTTTGCAAGGGGACATGGAGAATGCGGGTGGTTTGCTGGCGCTGGTGTCACCTGTCGCGCAAATCGGATGGAACCAAGGCACCCCCACCCACCCGATTCGTGTGGCCACGCAAGATGGCACCGAGTTGGCCTGTCGGGTGCTGGTCAATGCGGCCGGTTTGAATGCTGTGGGCGTGGCCAGACGTATGCAGGGCGTGCCGCCGAGTGCTTTAGCCCCTTTGCCTCAAGCGTTTTATGCCAAAGGCAATTACTTCACGCTGGCCGGAAAAGCCCCGTTTTCACGTTTGATTTATCCCGTACCCGAAAAGGCGGGTTTGGGGGTTCACCTCACATTGGATCTGGGAGGGCAGGCCAAGTTCGGGCCCGATGTGCAGTGGATGGACGACCCGACAGACCTGCAAGTCGACCCGCGCCGGGGGGACGCTTTTTATGCCGAAGTGCGCCGATACTGGCCCGAATTGCCCGATGGGGCCTTGCAACCCGGCTATTCGGGCATGCGCCCCAAAATCAGCGGACCGCACGAGGCCGCAGCCGACTTCATGGTCCACGGGCCTGCCGAGCATGGCGTGCCCGGTTGGGTCAATTTGCTGGGTATCGAGTCGCCGGGCTTGACGAGTTCCCTGGCCATCGCCCAACATGTGTTGGCGCTGTTGCGGTAAGTGCAGGGGCTTTGAGGGGAGGGTTTTAGCGCTGCATCAAAGCCTATTGAAGGCTTGTTTAGCGCTTCATCTGCTGCAAGGCGCTGGCCACCTCGGTCACCAGGGCCGGGCCTTTGTAAATCAGCCCGGTGTAAATTTGCACCACATCGGCACCCGCCTCGATTTTGGCAATCGCGTCGTGTCCGCTCAAAATGCCGCCCACCCCGATGATGGGAAAGTCTTTGCCCAAAGCGGCCCGCAACAGACGGATCACGCGGTTGCTGGCTTCGCGAACGGGCGCACCCGAAAGGCCGCCCATTTCCTCGGCATGGCGCTGGCCTGCTACGGCATCCCGGGCCAAGGTGGTGTTGGTGGCAATCACACCGTCCATGCCGTGTTTTTGCAAGGTGGCTGCGATCACGCCCACCTGCGTTTCGTCCAGATCGGGGGCGATTTTCAGGAACATGGGCACTCGGCGCCCATGTTCTGTGGCCAAGGCTTCGCGCCGTGCCACCAGGGCGCCCAGCAGACCATCCAGTGCCTCGTCGCTTTGCAGGGCGCGCAGATTTTTGGTGTTGGGGCTGGAAATGTTGACGGTCACATAGTCTGCGTGGGCGTAAACACCCGACAAAGCGATCAGGTAATCGTCGGTGGCGTTTTCGATGGGGGTGGCGGCGTTTTTACCAATGTTCAAGCCCAACAATCGGCCTTGCTGGCGAAAGCGCGAGCGCTTGACGTTGGCAATAAAGGC
>CAMDXR010000064.1 GCA_945877725.1 Limnohabitans sp. Rim8 | reverse complement strand
CGTTGGAATGCACGCGCAAAACACTTTAACGCCGTGATGCAAAATAATGACTTGCCATTGCGTGCAGCCAATATGTCGAGTGTCTGGACGTTGTATTACACACAAGCCAGTCGCTACAACTGGATGCTGCAGTATTACCTCAGGCTGCATGGTCTAGCACTCAGTTGGGTGGGTACAGGTCGATTAATATTCAGCCTCAATTACAGTGATGCCGATTTCGAAGAAGTTGTTCAAAGATTTGTATTGGCTGCACAGCAAATGAAGCAGGATGGTTGGTGGTGGCACACCCCCTCACTAACTAACAAGTCAATCCGACGCCGCATTCTGAAAGAAACTTTTTTAAGTTGATTCGAATCCAGGTCAGTTGATCGCAACTGACCTGTGAATCAAGAGAATTTCATCGATTGCTACGAAATCCCTGATCAGCAAAACGCTGCCCACGAAGCAATTGCAAAGGCGCTTTGTGATAGAGGTAAATGTCGTGGAAAGGATCAGTGATTATTTTGGTCATCCACACCAAGCCGGTCTGCACATCATGCAAGATGAAAAGATGAAACGTGCGAAATAATAAAGCAGCAACACCCAGATATAACCAAGCATAGCCCACCGCTCTCAAAAATTCAGCAAACGTTTCATGCTCCGACCACAGCCCCAAAAAACCCGGATTCATAAAAATCAGCAAGGGTAATAAAGCCCATGCACTCAGCAACACCACTTTGCGTCGCAAGTTATATCCCACCTTAATTTCTTCCTTGAAATCGTTGGTTGCTTGATTGACATGGTCGTATCCCAGCGGTTCAAAGAAAAAATGTCCAGCCTGTCTGGATGTCATTGACAACATCCAAGCCACCAATGCGGCAATTGGAGGATCTATAAACAGCAGGACATACGACAAAACAAATGCCATTGCACTCAGCAAATGTAAAGATTGATTGATGCGGCAGTGGTGATAGTAACGATGGTCATCCCAACGTTGAACCCGCAAAGCTTCAAGAAAATTTTTCACAAGATCACCTTTAACTGAATGAATTCTTATCATCCAGAGTTCGTGTGAAAAAACAATGACATATTAAATTTCGAAAAAATTAAATATCAACTTAAAAATTTCAACTTGTCATCAAGTTGTTAAAACAAGTCGACAGAATTGCGCTATATGGAAATTGCACAAACTGATCGCATTCTGTTAGAAACCTTTGAACCGCAATTCTCCCCGATGAGAATTGCGGTGGTCACAGAGACTTGGCCACCTGAGGTTAACGGTGTAGCGCTCACCCTGTCGAAGTTGATACATTTGCTTAGCCAAAGAAATCACACCATTCAGTTGATACGTCCAAAGCAAGACAAACATGATGCAGGTACAGATGAACCCGGTTGGTCTGAAATTTTGCTTAAGGGATTGCCAATACCACGCTACCCCCAATTGAAATTAGGACTGCCCTGCAAAAGGAATCTACTTAAGGCTTGGAGCCACAAAAGACCTGATTTAGTCCACATTGCGACAGAAGGTCCTTTGGGTTGGTCAGCACTGCAGGCTGCTCAAATATTGCGTATACCCGTGACCTCCGACTTCAGAACCAACTTCGCCAGTTACAGCAAACACTATGGGGTGGGATGGTTGAAAAAACCCATCATGGCTTATTTGCGAAAATTTCATAATCGCACAGCTTGCACCATGGTTCCGACCCAAGCCTTAAAAGTCCAACTTCATTCACTTGGCTTCGAAAACCTCTGTGTGGTCTCACGAGGGGTTGATACAGAGCTTTTTCATCCTCAACAACGAAGTCTTCAATTACGGGAATCTTGGAGCGCCAATCAAAACACCACCGTTCTCCTTTCGGTGGGGCGCCTGGCAGCTGAGAAAAATCTCGAGTTAATTGTGTCCACTTACCATTCACTTAAAGAAAATGGCCGCGACGTTAGACTTGTTTTTGCTGGAGATGGCCCATTCAGATCCGCATTGATGGCTCAGTGTCCAGATGCTTTTTTCATGGGCCTTTGCAGCCACACTCAGTTAGCCACTGTTTATGCAAGTGCCGACCTTTTTTTGTTTCCAAGCTTGACCGAAACTTTTGGTAATGTCACCCTTGAAGCATTGGCCAGCGGCACCCCTGTGCTGGCTTATAACTGCGCCGCCGCGACAGAATTGGTCAATGACTCAAAGAACGGTTGGTTGGTCCATGGCGAAGATCCTCAAAACTATGTCCTTAAAGCATTGGAAATTACCAGACTGAACGGAACACTTCAAAACGCACGGCAGTACACCCAAGAATGCATCCGCCAGTGGGATTGGCAGGAAATCACAAGCCAAGTAGAAACTCTTTTTCGAACAACCTTAAAAAGCATTGAGAAAAATTAAGTTTTATCTGCGCCTCATCATCCTTATGTAAGACGAAAATGTCTGTTTGAATTTTCGCCCCCAAGGCTTCACGGCGGCCATCAAGGGGAGTGTTAAGAGCAGCATAATAATAAGCAGTGGTACATCCTTCGCTACCAAGACACTGTAGATGCCCAGCATAATCAGTACACTCAAATTTTCATTAAAACCTTGCACAGCGATGGATCTTCCAGAGGTCAGGATTTTCTGACCACGGTATTGAAGCAAAGCGTTCATCGGAACAAGCAAGATACCGCCTGCGCAACCTGCCAGAATTAACATGGGTATAGCCACCCATAACGATTTAATCAATGCCAAGCATGGCAATAAAATTATCAAAATTATTCCCCAAGGTATCGCTCTCCTGGCTGTGGAAATTCGAAATCTACGTGCTGCCAGCAAAGCACCCGAAATTACTCCAATCGCCACCAGTGCTTGCAAATAAGCCCCTTGCGACAAACTCAGCCCTGCATAACTCTGCGCCCAAATTAGAACCGCAAATTGCAGCACTGCCCCAACTCCCCAACAGAGTGTTGTAACGTACAAGGACAATCCGCCCAATGGATCAGACCACAATTTTTGATTATTTTTCCAGAACAAAGACCATCGAAAGGATTGCCATCTCAATGCCTTTTTCTCTACGCGCGAATCCATCGATTTAAGACCAATATTTATGAATGCCGACATCAGATACACCACGCATAGCAACAAAAACGGCAGGACTATTTGAGTTTGTGCAAGCCAGGGTAGCGCCACCAAAAGATCATTATTAAACCCCTCAAACCAAAAGTCGTTATGCCAGCCTGTCAACCATCCACCTAAGGCGACACCCAACAAGACCGACATCACCACTGAAACCTCAAGGAATGCATTAGCCTTAACCAATAGCGTTGAGCTGACTGACTCAGTGACCCATGCATATTTAGCAGGTGCGTACACAGCAGCAGCCATACCGGTCAAGGCAAAGCCAACGATAGGATGCGAGCCGCTCAATAGAATCAACACGCCAAAAATCTTAATAATATTCATGCAGGCCATCAAATAGCCCTTGGAAAACGCATCCGCTATAGGGCCAGCAACACCCGCCAAAGCAACGTAGCTGAAAGTAAAAAAAAACTTCAAGAGAGGTGACCACCAGCCCGGATAACCCTGCTCTTGTAGGAAATATATTCCCAAAATCATTAAGGCGTTGTCTGCCAAACCACTGGCAAACTGCGCCCAAACCAGCCTATAGAAGCCCTTAGGCATCAACACTCAAATCGAGCTCTTGTGTAATTGATGCAGGCGTTACAGGAAATGAATCATGTGAGTCATTAAACGTCAGTAGTTGAACTAAATCGTTGCGCCGACCAACGCCTTGATAAGCAATTCCCAACTCACTAAGCGTCTCAGGGTTGTATAAATTGCGACCATCCAAAATAAAGGGGCAACGCATCATTTTTTTCATAAGTTGAAAATCCGGATTGTGGAAAACCTTCCATTCGGTCAATACCATTAGCGCATCGGCACCCTTCAGAGCTTGCATATCTTCAGACACCACCTCAAAACGATCCAGTAATTCTGGTTGGTCTTGACAATCTGTTCTTAATGCGAGAATCGCCTCTGCTCCGGCCACCGGGTCATAAGCACTGACATGAGCACCTCTTGTCAATAAATCTCTAATCACAACGCGACTTGTCGCTTCACGCATGTCGTCTGTGTTGGGTTTGAAAGACAAACCCCATATTGCAAGCTTTTTACCTGTTAAATCCGAACCGATACGCTGTACCAAGCGATTTACCAACAACAACTTTTGATCTCCATTGACTTGCTCTGCAGCACTGACCAGTCTCATGACTTTGCCATGCGCCCTGGCTGTACTCATCAAGGCGCGCGTATCTTTTGGAAAGCAACTTCCACCATAACCACACCCAGCATATAAAAAACTGTGTCCTATTCGGCTGTCTGCTCCGATCCCTCGGCGAATGTACTCAACATCAGCCCCCAACTCATCGGCCAAGTTGGCAATTTCGTTCATGAACGAGATACGTGTTGCCAACATTGCGTTGGCGGCATACTTTGTCAATTCAGCACTTCGTACATCCATCCAAACTGTACGTGAGTGGTGTCGGTTGAAACTGGCGTAAAGATCGCCCATCATGCGATTGCTTTTAGCCTTGTTCACCCCCTCATCGACCCCAATCACAATCCGGTCTGGCCGCATGAAATCATCAATTGCAGCGCCTTCCTTTAGAAACTCGGGATTTGAGACTACATCAAATAGTTCGTATGGCAAGTCTCTTTGCGAGAGTTCATGCGCAATCGCAGCACGTACAAGATCTGCCGTACCCACCGGCACAGTGGACTTGTTGACCACTAACTTGAAATCATTGAGGTGACGGCCAATCATTGAAGCTACATCTACTACATGACCTAAATCGGCAGAACCGTCCTCCGAGGGCGGTGTACCAACTGCAATGAATAAAACATCGCCGTGCTCAATGGCTTCACATACATCAGAAGTAAAAAGAATGCGACCTTCGGCACAATTTCTAGTCAGTAACTCTTTTAGACCTGGTTCGTAAATGGGGACATCGCCTGCTTGCAAACGTCTTATTTTTTCTTCGTCTTTATCAAGGCAAACAACCTTGAAACCTAAGTCAGACAGGCAAGCACCTGTCACCAACCCAACGTAGCCAGAACCTATGATGGTGACTTTCATCAATGAACTCCTTGTTGGAGCTAATGATTCATTTCTAAAATGAAATTTTGACGTCAATTCAAAGAATTTAGGATGACAGTCAAATCATTTTGACTTTTATTCAGTCGCTTAAGAGCTCGATTCTGCTGGCAGGAAAACAAAGCATAAACGTCGAGCCTTGACCTACTTGGCTCTGGATTCGAAGCTCACCACCATGCCGTTGAGCAACGTGTTTGGCAATAGCAAGACCTAAGCCTGTGCCTCCAGTCTCACGCGAGCGACTTCTATCTACCCGATAAAAACGCTCTGACAACCTAGGCAAATGCTCCGGGGCAATACCCGGCCCGGTGTCAGTGACCGAGAAAACGGTGAGATCAGCAGCTTGGGTCCAACTCACCCGCACCGTACCGTTAGGCGGGGTGTAGCGCACCGCGTTACTCACCAGATTGGAAATAGCGCTCAAAATCTCTGATCGAACCCCGAGCAAAGCCCATGGTGGACAGGCCTCAAACACCAGATGGTGCACAGGCCCTCGCACCTCGCCATCTTGGCCCTGGCCCTCCCCCTGATCTTGATGTCCGTCCATGCCCTCATAAACAAGTTGGCCCTGCTGGCCCGCCAACACCGCAGACAAAGCGACGGCATCGGTCTGCACTTGGTGCATCAATTCGGGCAAGTCCACTGTTTCATGGGTGCCTGGCGGCAAGCTCCCCTCAAGCTGCGACAGGGTCAACAAGTCAGCCACCAGACTTTGCATGCGCTCAGCCTGCACCGACATCAGTTCTAGATACCGATGCTGCTCACGCTCTGGCATGGGAATAGAGAGCATCGTCTCAACAAAACCGCTCAACACCGTCAAAGGCGTTCGAATTTCATGGGACACGTTGGCCACAAAATCCCGCCGCATGGCGTCAGCCAAAGTCACCAGCGTGATGTCGCGACTCAAGAGCATATGCTGCCCATCGCCATATGCGTGCAACTGAATGGACAACTTCGGGCTTTGGGTCAAAGAGGTGGTGCGGCCATCGATGATGACCTCGGTGTCGTGAAAATCCTGCGCAAAATATTTAGAAAAAACAGGGTCGCGCAACA
Organism: Limnohabitans sp. Rim8; assembly: GCA_945877725.1. Taxonomy (GTDB): domain Bacteria; phylum Pseudomonadota; class Gammaproteobacteria; order Burkholderiales; family Burkholderiaceae_C; genus Limnohabitans_A. The sequence goes on along the minus strand of CAMDXR010000064.1, from coordinate 5,993 downwards.
AATGCACGATGTGCTGCTTCACATCTCTTTTTGCATCCAGCCCCAAATGACTGCTGGCGGTGGCGTTGCACCATTCAATGCGCCCCTCGGTGTCCAGCAAGGTCACGCCATTTGGAGAGGCTTGTATGGCCTGCAAAAAATATTGCAGTTGCTGCTCGCTGGTGGTCAGTTGTTTATCGTTTTGGCGCAACTGACGCTGAATTCGCTGAACAATTTCGCCCCAAACACCTTTCCAGGGCATCTCTGATCGCCAGTCAGGCTGCGACAACCAGTGCTCCAGTCGCCTGACCTTCCAGACAATGCGAAGAGAAAAGACTGCCAACACCAGCACGGCACTCCACAAGGCCCAAACCGGCCCCCCGAAAATCCAGACCGGGATGGCCACCACAAAAGCCAGTGCCAACATTTCAAAAGCCGTTGTCAACATCGCAAATCACGCCACAGGTGCAGAAGTCAAACGGTAGCCGGCACCGCGCACGGTTTCAATCAAGCTGCCTGCATCGCCCAAGGACTCACGCAAACGCTTGACATGCACATCCACGGTTCTTTCTTCAATATAAACGTGGTCGCCCCAAACTTTGTCAAGCAACATGCCACGGCTGTGCACCCTCTCGGGGTGGCGCATCAGGTACTGCAAAAGCTTGAACTCTGTAGGCCCTACTTTGAGTGGTTTTTCTTGCCAACTGACACGGTAAGTATCGGCATCCAGCTGCAGCGCCCCAATTTTGACCACCCCTCCGGTCGATTCTGGGACACGCCGACGCAAGACAGCCCGAATACGCGCCAACAACTCCCTCGGCGAGAACGGTTTGACAATGTAATCGTCGGCTCCTGCATCCAGCCCGGCCACGCGATCCGCCTCATCACCACGGGCAGTCAGCATCAAAATCGGGACCGCTTTGGTCCGCGTTGAATTGCGCCAACGGCGGGCCAAAGTTAAGCCGCTTTCGCCAGGCAGCATCCAGTCCAGCAAGATCACATCGGGCAATATTTCATCCAGCTCGCGCTGGGCCGACTCCGCATCCATGGCCCAGACGGGTTGAAAACCGTTGTGTCGCAAATTCACTGAGATCAACTCGGCAATGGCCGACTCGTCCTCAACGATCAGGATTCTCGGCAAACTTTTCATCGGACCGCTTTTTCGATTTCCGTCAGGGCGGTGTGGCGCACATCAGAGCCCTTCACCACATAAATCACAAATTCAGCAATATTTTTGGCATGGTCGCCAATGCGTTCAATCGCCTTGGCCACAAACAACAAATCTAGGCTGGCCGAAATGGTGCGCGGGTCTTCCATCATGTAGGTGATCAGCTTGCGGACAAAGCCATTGAACTCGGCGTCAATCAGATCGTCTTCTTTCAGGATCACCAGTGCCGTGCTCACATCCAAGCGGGCAAACGCATCCAAAGCTTTGCGCAACAAGCCCGAGGCCAAATCCGAGGCGATGCGCAACTCAGAAGATGGCAAGTTGCGAGGACTGCCCTGTTCCAGAATCTTTTTGACCATGCGCGCAATGCGCTCAGCTTCGTCACCCGCCCTCTCCAAGTTTCCGGTAATTTTGGAGATGGCCATTAACAAGCGCAAATCACGCGCCGTAGGCTGACGCCGGGCAATGATGGTGGCCAACTCGGCGTCAATTTCGACCTCTAAGGTATTGACCTGCTTTTCTGTGGCAATGACTTGATCGGCCACCTCCAGGCTGAACTGCGCCAATGCATAGACCGCATGTCGCGTTTGGGATTCAACCAAGCCGCCAAGCTCCAAGACACGCGATGACACATTGGTCAAATCGGCATCAAACTGGCTAGAAATATGTTTTTCCATGGTGTTCTCCTGATCAGCCGAAACGGCCAGTAATGTAATCTTCAGTCTCTTGGCGTGCTGGCTTCATAAAGATTTGTTCGGTCTGACCAAACTCCATCAATTCCCCCAGATACATGTAGGCCGTGAAATCCGATACACGCGCCGCCTGTTGCATGTTGTGCGTGACGATGGCCACGGTGTAATCTTTCTTCAATTCACTCACCAACTCTTCGACTTTGGCGGTAGAGATGGGATCGAGGGCCGAAGTAGGTTCATCGAGCAAGATCACCGAAGGCTTGACCGCCACCGAGCGGGCAATGCAAAGACGTTGCTGCTGCCCGCCTGAAAGCGACAAACCGCTTTGGCCCAGTTTGTCTTTCACTTCGTTCCAAATGGCGGCCTTGGACAAAGCCCATTCCACGCGCTCATCCATGTCGGCCCGGCTCAGGTTTTCATAGAGGCGAATACCAAACGCTATGTTGTCATATATAGACATCGGGAAAGGCGTGGGCTTTTGAAAGACCATGCCCACACGGGCGCGCAGTAAGTTCAGGTCTTGCTTGGTATCCAGAATGTTCTGACCATAAAAATTGATCTGCCCCTCCGCACGCTGCCCGGGATACAGGCTGTACATGCGGTTCAGTGTGCGCAACAAAGTGGATTTGCCGCAGCCCGAAGGCCCGATGAAGGCGGTGACCTTGTTTTCGGCAATGTCAAGATTGACGTTTTTGAGACCTTTAAAGGTTCCGTAGAAAAAATTGAGATTGCGAATTTCGATCGCGTTCTTGAGGGGGAGTGAAGAGGAATTGGGCATAGTTAACCTTGTCTTTCAATCAGACTTTGACTTTTTCACGAAAAAACACACGCGCCAAAATGTTCAGCACCAGCACGGTCAGGGTGATCAGCAGCGCCCCACCCCAGGCCAGACGGACCCAGTTGTCATAGGGGCTCATGGCGAACTGGAAAATGACCACAGGCAAATTGGCCATGGGCGCGTTCATGTCCCAAGAGAAGAATTGGTTGTTCAAGGCCGTGAACAGCAAGGGCGCGGTTTCACCGCTGATGCGGGCCAATGCCAACAACAAACCGGTCATGACACCGGCCTTGGCGGCACGCAAAGTGACAAAAGTGGCCACCTTCCAGCGCGGTGCGCCCAAAGCAAAAGCCGCCTCACGCAAACTGCCTGGAACCAAGCGCAACATGTTTTCAGTGGTGCGCACCACCACCGGAATGGCAATCAAGGCCAGCGCCAAAGAACCCGCCCAACCCGAAAAATGTTTCACCTGAGCCACCAAAATGGCGTAAACAAACAGGCCCAAAACAATAGAGGGAGCAGACAACATGATGTCGGTGACAAAGCGCGTCAGCTCGGCCGTCTTGCTTTCATCGCCGTACTCGGCCAGGTAAACGCCCGCAAAAATGCCAATCGGCGTGCTCACCAATGCTGTTACCAGCACCATCATGAAACTGCCCACAATGGCATTGGCCAAACCACCCCCCTCAGACCCTGGAGCCGGGGTGGATTCTGTGAACATGGCCCAGTCGATGGCGGAGATGCCGTTTTTAAACAGCACAAACAAAATCCACAACAACACAAACAAACCCAGAGCCATGGCCATCATGGACAAAGTCAGGCCGATTTTGTTGACGCGTTTGCGTCTTGCATAAATAGTTGGATTCATGGGGTCGGGCCTTTTAAGTCTTGGTGCCTTTGGCTTTTTCTGCCCGAACGATCATGAGCTTGGCCAAGGCCAACACCACAAAAGTGATCACGAACAGTAAAAAGCCCAGCGCAAACAGCGTGGTCAAGTGGAAGTCATCGGCTTCACCAAACTCATTGGCCAAAGTGGATGCAATGGATGTGCCGGGCGAAAACAACGACGCACTGATGCGCTGAGAGTTACCGATCACAAAGGTCACGGCCATGGTTTCGCCCAGGGCACGGCCCAAGCCCAACATGACACCGCCAATGACCCCTTTTTGGGTGTAAGGCAAAACAATGTTCCGGACCACCTCCCAAGTGGTGCAACCCAAACCATAGGCTGACTCGCGCAGGATGGGCGGAACGATCTCGAACACATCGCGCATCACTGCGGCAATAAAAGGCAAGATCATGAAAGCCAGGATGATGCCGGCCGCCAAAATACCAATACCGTTCATAGCCCCGCCAAACAGACTGCCTATCAGAGGCATTTGACCCAGGGTGGACTGCAATGCGGGCTGACCGTATTCTGCAAACAGAGGTGCAAATATAAACAAGCCGAACATGCCGTAAATGATGGACGGCACAGCGGCCAGCAACTCAATGGCCGTGCCCAGGGGGCGGCGCAAATAGGTGGGGCAAGTTTCGGTCAAAAACAATGCGATGCCAAAGGACAAGGGCACCGCAATGACCAAAGCAATCAAGGCACTTATCACGGTACCAAAAATGGCAATGGCAGCTCCAAATTCACCGTTGATGATGTCCCACTCCACCCGCCAGACAAAGCCCACCCCGAATTTGGCAAACGAAGGCCAAGCATTGATGAACAAAGAGATGATGATGCCCATCAAGGCGCACAAGACCAGCAGGGAAAAACCCATGGTGATTTTGTGAAAGAAAAAATCCTGTAAACGTTGGCGCTTGACCACGGCCATCATGTTGGCTTGGGTCGCACTGTCTGCCACGGCCATGGGGTCCATAAGGTTTCCTTGAGACAACTGCATCGGGTTCACTTTCAGCAAAGATGCCCCAACATCAGACGATGATGGGGCATTGTTGCAGGATGCCTATTGAGCGACATCCATTTAAGACAGCTTAGTTTTTGATCTGTGTCCAGACACGTTCACGAATTTGCTTGGTCAAAGCGTCAGGCAGGGCCACGTAATCGAGTTCTGCGGCCATGTTTTTGCCGTTCTTGAAAGCCCAGTCAAAAAACTTAAGAGCTTCTTTAGAAAGGTTTTTGTCGCTTGGATCTTTGTACATCAAAATGAAAGAAGCCGTGCTAACTGGCCAGCTGGTAGCGCCCTTGGCGTTGACCATTGAAATGCCCATGCCGGGCATGCTGAACCAGTCGGCGCCTGCTGCTGCGGCAGCAAAAGTCAAGTCATCGGGGCTGACGTATTTGCCATCTGCATTTTGCAGTTGCATGAAGTTCATGTTGTTTTTCTTCACGTAGGCGTATTCAACGTATCCAATCGCACCTTTGACACGGTTCACGTTGGCAGCCACACCCTCATTGCCCTTGCCGCCTACAGACGAAGCAGCAGGCCACTTGACGGCAGCGCCTCGGCCGACAGAGTCAGCCCATTCTTTGCTGATGGCGGTCAGGTAATCGGTCCAGTTGTAGGTGGTGCCGGAACCATCGGCGCGGTGCACCACGGTAATGGCTTGGTCGGGCAAAGTTTTGCCGGGGTTCAGGGCTGCAAACTTGGCGTCGTTCCACTTGGTGATCTTGCCCATGAACATTTCGGCCATGAGGGGGCCTGTAATGCGCAATTCGCCGGGCTTGAAACCGTCCAGGTTGATCACAGGCACGGTGCCACCAATGATGGCGGGGAACTGCACCATGCCGTCTTTGTCCAGGTCTGCGCCAGGAACTGGGGCGTCAGTGGCACCAAAAGTCACGGTTTTGGCGCGAATCTGGCGGATACCGCCCGATGAACCAATGGATTGGTAGTTCAAACCAGTGCCGGTTTCCTTTTTGTAGGCCTCAGCCCATTTGGCATAAATAGGATAGGGGAAAGTAGCGCCAGCGCCAGTGATGTCAGCGGCCCAGCTGGTCGCTGCAAGTGCGCTCAGACCAATGGCAGCTACAAAAGATTTCAATTTCAACATGTGAACTCCTGGTTCAGTTTTGTGCAATTTGGGAAAATTCGTGCCGCCACATCGATGGCCGACAGGGATAACTTTAGGTCAGTAATGTGACAGAAGTGTGTCAAAACCAAATTTATACCGGGTTTCAACACACATTCCTCTTTTTTCACAAACCGATGACCCCACCGTCTAGGCGTGTGATCACAATCGTGGCCGAACGGGGGCGGCCTGCGGGGCCCACGCCCTGGTTGCCGGGCCACATGCTTTGCAGGGCCGATCCTGATGACAGGGGTTTGGACTCTTCACCGGGGTGCTGAATGTTCACAAACAAGGTGCGTCCATCGGGTGTTTCTGTGATCCCGGTGACCTCAGCGCCCTTGGGGGCGACCAAAAA
>CAMDXR010000063.1 GCA_945877725.1 Limnohabitans sp. Rim8 | reverse complement strand
AGTGGTGCAAACCTTGCCGGAGAAAGTTTTTGGGGGGGATTTCGAAACCCCGGCGGATTACTTAGACCCCTTTATTCAGCAGCAATTGCACAAAGATGGCAACTGGGCATTGCAGGCCCCCAACCCTTACCACCACAGCACACTCGATTACTTTGCGCCGCTGCCCAACCCGGCCCCGCCGACTGCGCGCAATTGGCTGGGCACAGATGACCGTGGCCGTGATGTTTTGGCCCGCCTGCTTTATGGCTTCAGGGTATCGGTCCTGTTCGCCTTGGCTTTGACGCTGTTTGGTGTGGTGCTGGGGGTGCTAACCGGGGCGCTGCAGGGGTTTTTTGTGGGCAAGACCGATCTGGTTTTCCAGCGATTTATAGAGATCTGGAGCGCCATGCCCGAGTTGTATTTGCTCATCATTTTCTCTGCCATTTTTGAACCCAGCGTCGGTCTGTTGCTGATTTTGCTGAGCTTGTTTGGTTGGATGGGCTTGTCTGATTACGTGCGGGCCGAATTTTTGCGTAACCGTCAACTCGACTACGTCAAGTCGGCGAGGGCTCTGGGGCTAGGCCATTGGCAAATCATCTGGCGGCATGTATTGCCCAACAGCATGACCCCCGTGGTGACTTTTTTACCTTTCCGGATGAGCGGGGCCATTTTGGCTTTGACATCACTTGATTTTCTGGGACTTGGTGTGCCTCCGGGGACACCCTCACTGGGTGAACTTCTGGCCCAAGGGAAAAACAACATCGATGCTTGGTGGATCTCTCTCTCCACCTTTGCGGTACTTGTAGTGACCTTGTTGCTTTTGACCTTTATGGGCGACGCCTTGCGCGATGCCCTGGACCCCCGAAAGGTAGATGCATGAGACCGAACATGGACACCACACCCTGCCTGTTGGAGTTGAAAGACCTGCACGTCTCCTTTGCCGGGCAAGCCGTGGTTCACGGTATCAATTTACGCATGTACCCGGGCGAGCGCATGGCGCTGGTTGGCGAATCGGGATCGGGCAAGTCGGTCACGGCGTTGTCGGTTTTACGTTTGCTAGAGTCGGCCGAGTTACAAGGTCAAGTGCTTTGGCAAGGTCAGGATTTGTTGCAACAGTCCGGCCCAGAAATGCAGCGCATACGGGGCGATGAAATTGCCATGATTTTTCAGGAGCCCATGACCGCCCTGAACCCCTTGATGACCGTGGGACAGCAAATATCCGAGGTTTTGCAGCTTAAAAAATTCCAAGCCCCAAGAGATGCCGATGCGCGCGCCGTGGCCCTGCTGGCCGAAACCGGTATTGACGATCCGAAGCGCAGATTTGCCGCTTATCCGCACCAGCTTTCAGGGGGGCAACGCCAACGCGCCATGATGGCCATGGCCTTGGCCGCAGAGCCTAAATTGTTGCTCGCCGATGAGCCGACCACCGCCCTTGACGCCAGTTTGCGCTTGCAAATGCTGGAGCTGTTGTCCGACTTGCAACAAAAAACCGGCATGGCCGTGCTCTTAATCACGCATGATCTGGCGTTGGTGCGCCATTTTGCAGAACGAATTGCGGTGATGGAAAAGGGGCATTTGGTGGAGCAGGGCAGCGTGAGCGATGTTTTTGCACGGGCTCAGCATCCTTACACTCAAAAATTGCTTGACAGTCGCCCCAGTCGCGAAGGTCTGGCATCCTTTCAAAAGTCAGCGGCAACAGAAAAACTGATGGAGGCCAAAGGGCTCCAGGTTCACTATCCTTTGGCGGTATCTGGCTGGCGCGGGTGGTTTCAAAAGCAACGATTCACGGCACTTTACGGGGCTGATTTCAGCCTTGTTCCCGGCACCACCTTGGGGGTCATGGGTGAATCAGGCTCGGGCAAATCGAGTTTGGCTCAAGCCGTTTTAGGCTTGATACCTTGCGAGGGCGGCATGTCTTTCAGGGGCCAGACTTGGCAAAACTCCCCGGCCCGAGACAAAAGCTTGCGCCAAAAGGTGCAGGTGGTTTTTCAGGACCCCTATGGCAGTCTGTCACCCCGAATGACGGTGGGCGAAATTGTTTCTGAGGGCCTGCGCTTACACCAAGCTCAACTGACTGAGCCAGAAATTGAGAGTCGTGTATTGGCCACATTGGTCGAAGTGGGCTTAAATACACTCGATTTCCCGGATTTACTGAGCCGTTACCCCCATGCTTTTTCAGGAGGACAAAGACAGCGAATTGCTTTGGCCCGGGCCTTGGTGGTAGAGCCTGAGTTGCTGGTTCTGGACGAACCGACCAGTGCGCTGGACGTTACGGTTCAAAAGCAAATTTTGAAATTACTTCAAAATTTACAAAAAACCAGGGGTATTTCATATTTATTAATTACCCACGATATTGACGTTTTACGAGCCATGGCCCATGAGGTCATGGTGCTCCAATCAGGCCAAGTTCTGGAGGCAGGGCCAGCACACCAAGTGCTGTATGAGCCAAGCCATGAATACACCCGAAGTTTGCTAAATGCCTTTGCGCCGGGAGACGCATTTTCGACTTAAACAGGGCTCCGTTTTCCTTAAAAATCACGCACTTAGCGGGTTTTTCGGCTAGAATATTGGCTTCACGACCAAACGGGCGGGTTTTCACCGCCCGTTTTTTTTGGGTCTTTCATTTTTAACGTTGAAATTTCGAAGCTCTGTGGCATTGCAGCAAATTGTTCAAGAAACCGTGACTGGACTGGGTTATGACCTGGTCGAGATTGACCGCACAGCGGGCGGTTTACTGCGCATCACCATCGACTGGCCGTGGCAGCCCGGTTCAGAGCTTTTCATCAATGTTGAAGATTGCGAAAAAGTCAATCGGCAGTTGCAATTTGCTTTGGAAGTTGACGGGGTGAACTACAACCGTCTCGAGGTTTCTTCCCCAGGAATTGACCGCCCTTTGCGTCATGAAAAAGATTTTGAACGTTTTGCTGGTGAGTTGATCGATATCACCCTCAAAGCGCCGATGGGTGATAACGCCGTCGGGCTGGTGAGTGCCAGTCGCAAGAAGTTTCGCGGCACTTTGGAGCGAGCGCCTGGCGGTGAATCTTGGCAAATCGTTTGGAGCGATGAACTTGCTGTCAAGCCGGGACAACGCATTAGTAAAAAAAGAGTTCCTGCGCCCTTGAATGCGCTGGGATTTGCATTGGATGAGTTGCGCGAGGCCCGTTTGGCCCCCGTGGTGGATTTCAAAGGGCGAAAGCCAAAGGTCGAGACCTGACCACAAGGGCGGGTTTTGCACATTTTTATCGGGTCTGATGATCAGATTCAGTGGAACAGGAGAGTTAAGTCATGAATCGCGAAATGTTGATGTTGGTTGAAGCCATTTCTCGTGAAAAAAACGTCGAGCGTGATGTTGTTTTTGGCGCAGTGGAAGCAGCCTTGGCGCAAGCCACCAAAAAACTTTATTCCGGTGAGGTTGACATCCGTGTGGCGGTGGATCGCGACAACGGCAATTACGAAACCTTCCGCCGCTGGCATGTGGTTCCTGATGAAGCCGGTCTGCAATTGCCCGAGCAAGAAATTCTGTTGTTCGAAGCCAAAGAGCAAATTGCCGATATCGAAGTCGACGAGTACATCGAAGAGCCTATTGAGTCATTGCCCATTGGCCGCATTGGTGCCATGGCCGCCAAACAGGTCATTCTGCAAAAAATTCGCGACGCTGAACGTGAAATGTTGCTCAACGATTTCATGTCACGCGGTGAAAAGATTTTTGTGGGTACCGTCAAGCGCATGGACAAAGGCGACCTGATTTGCGAGTCGGGCCGAATCGAAGGCCGTTTGCGACGCAGCGAAATGATTCCCAAGGAAAACCTGCGCAGTGGTGACCGTGTTCGCGCCATGATCATGGAAGTGGACTTGACCCTGCGCGGCGCACCCATCCTGTTGTCGCGGTCTGCCCCCGAATTCATGATTGAGCTCTTCCGCCAAGAGGTGCCCGAAATCGAACAAGGGCTGCTCGAAATCAAAACCTGTGCGCGTGATCCCGGCTCAAGGGCCAAGATTGCCGTTTTGTCCCACGACAAGCGCGTGGACCCCATCGGCACCTGTGTCGGTGTTCGTGGCACCCGAGTGAATGCGGTCACCAACGAATTGGCAGGTGAGCGTGTCGACATTGTGTTGTGGAGCGAAGATCCCGCCCAGTTCGTGATTGGCGCTCTGGCACCCGCCAACGTGCAGTCGATTGTGGTGGACGAAGAAAAGCACGCCATGGATGTCGTGGTGGACGAAGAAAATCTGGCCATCGCCATTGGCCGTGGCGGTCAAAACGTGCGCTTGGCTTCCGACCTGACGGGTTGGAAAATCAACATCATGGATGCTGCCGAGTCTGCCCAAAAGCAAGCCGAAGAAACCACCGGAATCCGACAGCTTTTCATGGAAAAGCTCGATGTGGACCAGGAAATTGCCGACATCCTGATTGGTGAGGGTTTTGCCAGCCTGGAAGAAGTGGCCTACGTGCCATTGCAGGAAATGCTCGAAATCGAAAGCTTCGACGAAGACACCATCAATGAGTTGAGAACCCGTGCCAAAGACGCTTTGTTGACGCTTGAAATTGCGCGTGAAGAGAGCGTTGAGGAGGTTTCTCAAGATCTGCGCGACTTGCCAGGCTTGACGCCTGAGTTGATTTCTAAGCTGGTTGAAGCGGGTATTCATACCCGCGACGATCTGGCTGACTTGGCCACCGACGAACTGACTGACATTACCGCTCAATCAGCTGAAGAGGCGACCACCTTGATCATGAAAGCCCGCGAACATTGGTTCGCAGGCCAAGCCTGAAGCTATGGAGGCTTGAACACAATATGTCCAGTACCACTGTTGCCGAGTTCGCAAACGAACTCAAAAAATCTGCCGATGTTCTGCTCGATCAATTGCGATCAGCGGGCGTTGCCAAAAGCGACGCCAGCGATACGCTGACCGACGCTGACAAACAAAAATTGCTCGGTTATTTGCAAGCCAGTCACGGCACCGTGGCTGGGGATCGCAAAAAAATCACCTTGGTTAAAAAATCTACCAGTGAGATCAAGCAAGCCGATGCGTCCGGCAAAGCCAGGACCATTCAGGTTGAGGTGCGTAAGAAACGCACACTGATCAAACGCGACGACGAGCCTGTTCAAGCCGCCCAAGTCGAAGAAGCTCAAGAGCCTTTCATTGACCATGCCGATTTGGCCCGCCGTGAAGAGGAAGCCCGTCGACAGGCTGAACTGATCCGTCGTCAAGAAGAAGAGTTGGTTGAAAAGCGCCGTTTGCGTGAAGAGCAAGAAGCCAAGCAGCGCTCCGAACTGGAAGCTCAAGAAGCCAAAGCCCTTGCTGAAGCAAAAGCCTTGGCTGATTCGTCTGAGATCGAAGAGCCATCCAGCTCGGCCAAACCTCAACTCAGCAGGGGTGAGCGTGAGCAAGTGGCACGCGCCGAGGCTGCCAGCATCAATGCGGCTTCTCAAGTCAAGTCAGCGCCTGCAACACCCACCATTTCGGCCGAAAACGTTGCCGCTGCAAAAGCGGTACAGACGGCCGAACTTGCCGCTGCAAAAGTCAAAGCCGACCAGCAATTGCGTGAAGCTCTGGCACTCAAGGCCGCTGCAGAATCGAAGGCCAAAGCCGACGAAGATACGGCTCGCGCCCTCGATCTGGATTCGCGTCGCCGCAAGGCCTTGGCTGAAGCCGAAGCCATTCGCTCGATGATGAACGCCCCCAAGAAGGTTCTGGTCGTCAAAAAAGAAGAACCTAAAGCCGTGGCCAAGGCCCCGGTTAAGGGCACTTTGCACAAACCCGCAGGAACACCTGCACCCGGTGCAAAAGCTGCCGCTGCGGCACAAACTGCTGCGCCTGCCGCACCCAGTGGAAACAAAGAAGTCAAATCTGCCAAGCTTTCATCGAGCTGGGCTGGGGATCCAGCCAAGAAAAAGGCCATTCCTACCCGTGGGGATACCAGCGGTGGCGTCGGTCGCAACAACTGGCGCGCAGGTCCGCGTGGTCGTCGTGGCAACGAACGTGACCGTGAAGATGCACATGTTCAGTCTGCGCCCGCAGAGGTGCGTGTGCTCGAAGTGCACGTTCCGGAAACCATCACCGTGGCCGAGTTGGCCCACAAAATGGCGATCAAGGCTTCTGAGGTCATCAAGCATCTGATGAAGCTTGGCCAAATGGCGACCATGAACCAGCCGCTGGACCAAGACACCGCCATGATCGTGGTGGAAGAAATGGGTCACAAAGCCGTGATTGCTGCGCTGGACGATCCCGAAGCCTTCACCGACGACGAAGTGTTGGATCAAACCGCCGAATCCTTGCCCCGTGCACCCGTGGTCACTGTCATGGGTCACGTTGACCATGGTAAGACCTCGTTGCTCGACTACATCCGACGCGCCAAAGTGGCTTCAGGTGAAGCCGGTGGCATCACCCAGCACATTGGCGCTTACCACGTCGAAACCGAACGCGGCATGATTTCTTTCCTGGACACTCCGGGTCACGAGGCCTTCACGGCCATGCGTGCCCGCGGTGCACAGGCGACCGACATTGTGATTTTGGTGGTGGCGGGTGACGACGGCGTGATGCCGCAAACCAAAGAAGCCATCAAGCACGCCAAAGCCGCTGGGGTTCCTATCGTGGTGGCCATCAACAAAATGGACAAACCCGACTCCAACATAGACCGTGTTCGCAGCGAATTGATCGCTGAAGAAGTGGTCCCTGAAGAGTTTGGTGGTGATTCGCCTTTTGTTTCCGTCTCAGCTAAAACTGGCATGGGCATTGACCAATTGCTGGAGCAGGTGCTGTTGCAGGCTGAAGTGCTGGAGCTCAGAGCGCCGGTTAAGGCCGCGGCCAAGGGCTTGGTCATTGAAGCCCGTTTGGACAAAGGACGCGGTCCCGTAGCCACCATCTTGGTCCAATCGGGTACTTTGAACACTGGCGATGTGGTGTTGGCGGGTCAAACCTTTGGCCGTGTTCGAGCCATGCTGGACGAGAACGGTCAAACCATCAAATCGGCGGGTCCGTCTATACCGGTCGAAATCCAGGGTCTGACTGAAGTGCCACAAGCCGGTGACGAGTTCATGGTGATGGGCGACGAGCGCCGTGCGCGTGAAATTGCCACTTACCGTGCTGGTAAGTTCCGCAACACTAAGTTGGCCAAGCAACAAGCCGCCAAACTCGAAAACATGTTCACCGACATGTCTGCAGGCGAAATCAAAATGCTGCCCATCATCGTCAAGGCCGATGTGCAGGGTTCACAGGAGGCTTTGGGCGCTTCTTTGCTCAAGCTCTCAACAGAAGAAGTCAAAGTCCAGTTGGTTTACTCCGGTGTGGGCGGTATCAGCGAGTCGGACATTAACCTGGCGATTGCTTCCAAAGCCATCGTGATTGGCTTCAATGTGCGTGCCGATGCTGGGGCGCGCAAACTGGCCGAAGGCAACGGCGTGGATATTCATTACTACAACATCATTTATGACGCTGTGGATGAACTCAAAGCTGCCATGTCGGGCATGTTGGCCCCAGAGCAACGCGAAGAAATCATGGGTATGGCCGAAATCCGGACCGTGTTCGTGGCTTCCAAGATCGGTACCGTGGCCGGTTGTATGGTCACATCGGGTCAAGTGACACGCTCTGCCAAGTTCCGTTTGTTGCGCGACAACGTGGTGATTTACTCTGGCGAACTCGACTCTCTCAAGCGTCTCAAAGACGATGTGCGTGAAGTCAAAGAAGGCTTCGAGTGCGGTATCAAACTCAAGAACTACAACGACATCAAAGAAGGCGATCAACTCGAATTCTTCGATGTCAAGGAAATCGCGAGAAGCTTGTAAATGGCGCGCAAGAAGGTATCGTCCGTTCCCAATCGCGGTTTCCGCGTGGCCGACCAGATCCAACGGGATCTGGCCGAATTGATTGCGCGCGAGTTGAAAGACCCGCGTGTAGGCATGGTCACGATCAACTCGATTGAGGTCACGCCGGATTACGCCCACGCCAAGGTCTATTTCAGTGTTTTGACGGGAAACCCCGAAGAAGCAACTGAGGGCTTGAATGCGGCAGCGGGCTTCCTTCGCAATGGCATCTTCAAACGCTTGCACATTCACACCGTGCCGACCTTGCATTTTTTGTTTGACCGCACCACTGAACGTGCTTCCGACATGAATGCCTTGATCGCCAAGGCGGTTTCGTCTCGCGCCCAGGAGGACTGAGCATGAACGCGCCACGCACCAGGGTGCAGCGGCGCCCTGTGCACGGGGTGCTTCTGCTCGATAAACCGCTGGGTCTCTCCAGCAACCAGGCTCTGCAAAAAGCCAAATGGTTGCTCAGAGCCGAGAAAGCGGGTCATACAGGCACTTTGGACCCTCTGGCCTCCGGCGTATTGCCTTTGTGCTTTGGTGCCGCCACCAAATTCAGCCAGCAGCATCTGGACGCTGACAAAACCTATGAGACGACTGTTCGTTTAGGGCTTAAAACCAGTACAGCCGATGCCGAAGGTGAAATCATCGAAACGCGTGAAGTGCGCTGCACGCCAGGCCAAGTGGTCGAAGTGTTGGACCGGTTCATGGGGCCGATCAGTCAAGTCCCGCCCATGCACAGCGCTTTGAAAAAAGACGGCAAGGCTTTGTACGAATACGCCCGCGAGGGTGAGACCGTTGAACGTGAAGCGCGCAATGTGGTGATTCATGACCTGGATCTGTTGGACATGCAACTGCAGGGCGACGCACCTTTTTTGCGTTTGCGGGTGCGATGCAGCAAGGGCACCTACATCCGAACCCTGGGCGAGGACATTGCCGAAGCTTTGGGCTGTGGTGGCCACCTGAGCGCGCTGCGCCGGGTAGGAACCGGCCCTTTCGTTGATTCTCAGTGCGTCACGCTGGAACAACTGGAAGGCATGAACGAGAACGGGCGTCATGACGCTTTGCTGCCCGTGGATGTTTTGTTGCCAAGCTACACCGAGATAGTTCTGGACAAAGACAGTACCGGGCGTTTTTTGAATGGGGTGCGCAGACACGGCCCTTGGAATGATTGTGATCAAGTCGTGGTGTATGGAGAACATCCTCGTGCCTTGCTGGGAACAGCGGTGGTGCACGGCGGCGAATTGATTCCGGGTCGATTGTTGAGCCCGATCGAAATTCAACAGATTTTGGAAAAATCACCTGCACCCGAGCCGTTGCTGGCCGAGCAGGTTTAAAGGAAGAGAAAGCATGACCAAGCAAATTCGCAACATCGCCATCATTGCCCACGTTGACCACGGCAAAACCACCATGGTGGACCAGCTGCTGCGCCAATCGGGCACCTTCGCTGACCACGAAAAAATCGTGGACACCGTGATGGACAACAACGCCATCGAACGTGAGCGCGGCATCACAATTTTGGCCAAAAACTGCGCTGTCAGCTGGGAAGGCACCCACATCAACATCGTGGACACCCCTGGTCACGCTGACTTCGGTGGCGAGGTCGAGCGCGCTTTGTCCATGGTGGACGGTGTGGTGCTGTTGATTGATGCGCAAGAAGGTCCCATGCCACAAACCCGTTTTGTGACCAAAAAGGCTTTGGCCTTGGGTTTGAAGCCAATTGTTGTGGTTAATAAAGTGGACAAGCCCGGTGCCAACCCTGACAAAGTGGTCAATGCCGCCTTTGACTTGTTTGACAAACTCGGGGCTACCGATGAGCAGCTCGACTTCCCGGTGGTGTATGCCTCCGGTATCAACGGCTGGACTTCAATGGACGAAGGTGCACCCGGCGAACAGTGGGGCCCTGACATGTCAGCACTGTTCAATACCGTGTTGAAACATGTTCCCCCACAAAAGGGTGACCCAGCAGCGCCTTTGCAATTGCAAATTTCCGCACTCGACTTTTCGACCTTTGTCGGCCGCATCGGTGTGGGCCGTATAGGCCAGGGCACCATCAAGCCACAAATGGATGTGGTGGTGATGGAAGGCCCGGACGGCAAGACCATCAAAGGGCGTGTCAACCAAGTGCTGAAGTTTCAGGGCCTAGACCGCGTGCAAGTGACCGAAGCCGGTCCTGGCGACATCGTGTTGATCAACGGCATTACCGATCTGAACATCGGTGTCACCGTGACCGACCCCACCAGTCCCGCCTCCTTGCCGATGTTGAAGGTGGATGAGCCCACCCTGACCATGAACTTCTGCGTGAACACCAGCCCGCTGGCCGGTCGTGAAGGCAAGTATGTGACCAGCCGTCAAATCTGGGACCGTCTGCAAAAAGAGTTGCAACACAACGTGGCATTGCGCGTCAAAGAAACCGACGAAGAAGGTATCTTTGAAGTCATGGGTCGTGGTGAATTGCACTTGACCATCTTGTTGGAAAACATGCGCCGTGAAGGCTACGAGATGGCAGTATCCAAGCCTCGCGTGGTGTTCCGCGAGGTCGATGGCGAGCGTCATGAGCCGATTGAATTGGTCACTGCCGACATCGAAGAAACCCACCAAGGCGGCGTCATGCAAGCTTTGGGCGAGCGCAAAGGCGAATTGGTGAACATGGAACCCGATGGCCGTGGTCGTGTTCGTTTGGAATACCGTATTCCGGCCCGTGGCCTGATCGGTTTTACCAATGAGTTCATGAACTTGACCCGTGGTTCCGGTCTGATCTCCAACATCTTTGACAGCTACGAGCAGCACAAGGGTGACATTGGTGGTCGCAAAAACGGTGTGTTGATCTCTATGGATGACGGTGAAATTTTCACCTACGCCCTGGGCAAACTGGACGACCGTGGCCGCATGTTCGTCAAACCCAACGATCCGGTGTACGAGGGAATGATCGTTGGTATCCACAGTCGCGACAACGATCTGGTGGTGAACGCCACGCGCACCAAACAGCTGACCAACTTTCGCGTCTCCGGCAAGGAAGACGCGATCAAGATCACGCCGCCTATTCAATTGACACTGGAGTACGGCGTGCAGTTCATTGAAGACGATGAGTTGGTCGAGATCACGCCCAAGAGCGTGCGCTTGCGTAAGCGCCACTTGAAAGAGCACGAGCGCAAACGCGCCAGCCGCGAAGGCTAAGCCGCTTCGCCATGAACATCAGGCTGAGTCACGCACAAGCCTTGGGCCTGATGGTGCTGGCCACCTTGCTGTGGTCCATCGCCGGTGTGGTGTCGCGCCAGATCACGCAGGCACAGGGTTTTGAAGTCACGTTCTGGCGCAGTTTTTTCACTGGCCTCAGTTTGGTCATTGGTCTGACCGTTGCCACGCGCGGCAAAGTGTGGCGCTTCAATGCGTTTCGCTCACGCACGCTGTGGTTGTCCGGGCTGTGCTGGTCGGTCATGTTCACCGCTTTCATGCTTGCCATGACCATGACCACCGTGGCCAATGTGCTGATCACTTTGTCGCTCGGTCCTTTGCTGACCGCTTTGCTGCACCGTTTGTTGGGTGGTCAGGCTTTGTCACGCCAAACTTGGGGCGCGATTGCGTTGGCGGCTGTGGGCATCGGCTATATGTTTGTGTCGCAAATACAGTTGGATGGCGGCCAGCACCTCAAAGGTATGTTGGTCGCAGCATGTGTGCCTTTGGCCGGTTCGGTGCAATGGAACCTCATGAAAACCCGTCAAGCGGACGTGGCGCAAACCAATATGTTGCCAGCCATTTTGATTGGCGCTGTGCTGTCTTGCTTGTTCACTGCACCGCTGGCTTTTCCCTCGGCAGCGACGGCCACCGACATGCAATGGCTGGCCTTGCTGGGCGTGTTTCAATTGGCTCTGCCTTGCAGCTTGGCGGTGTGGAGTTCGCAAGTGTTGAAGCCGCATGAAGTGGCTTTGCTGGCATTGCTCGAGGTGTTGTTCGGCATCAGTTGGGCCTGGTTAGGTGCGGGTGAAGCTCCTGCACAAGCGGTGATGCTTGGCGGCAGTTTGGTGTTGATAGCGCTGGCCGCTAATGAATATGCAAGTTGGAGGCAACGCAATGGATAAAGCGCATTTTGAACTGCACACCGGCGATGTGTTGGCACAGGTCAGTGGCCATGTCGGTTTGATCACACTGAATCGCGCCAAGGCATTGAACGCCTTGTCTTTGCCCATGGTGCGCGACATCACGCGGGTGTTGCTGGCTTGGCAAACGGACAGCAGCGTGAAAGCGGTCGCTATGCGCGGCATGGGTCGCGAGGGCGCGTTCGGTGCGTTTTGCGCGGGTGGCGACATACGGTTTTTTCACAAAGCAGCGCTGGCCGGTGACCCGCAATTGGAAGATTTTTTCACCGAAGAATACGCGCTCAACCA
>CAMDXR010000062.1 GCA_945877725.1 Limnohabitans sp. Rim8 | reverse complement strand
AGTTGCGTCCGCAACTACCTGACTCATTTGAATGGTTTATCCATGGCCGCAAAAGGCATAGACCCCCGATCAGGTCGGGGGTGACGGGGAGGGTCGCGGGTGACAAGAGAGGTCGGGGGTAACAGGATAAGAAGGGGCAGATCCGCACTTGGTGGGAGGCTGCCCCTGCGGCCGAAAGTGCTTCTCCACTGTGGGAGGCTGCCCCTGCGGCCACGACCGGGTATCCACCCTAGCCGAAGACATGGACCCCCGATCAGGTCGGGGGTGACAGGGTAAGGAGGGACAGGGCATGGGTCGGGGGTGACAGGTCAAGGGGGCGGCGGTGAATGGGCGGGGGTCGGTGGAATGGCGGGGACATGGGCAAACTGCTAAATTAGCTATTTTTTTCTGGCAGCATGTTCAGCCAGTGACACTAACCCAGCTTTCCATTTGCCACCCGTTCACTCAAACCCAGCTTTCCATTTGCCAACTGTTCACCCTATCAACCGATCCAACCAGAGACCTTCATGAGCCAAATTGCTGCCAAAACCTACGAACCCACCCCTGCCTGCCGCGTTGCCTTTTTGGGCTTGGGCGTGATGGGCTACCCCATGGCGGGGCACCTGGCGCGTGCCGGGCACCACGTTACGGTCTATAACCGCAGCGCTGCCAAAGCCACGGCTTGGTTGGCCGAATGTCCGGGCAACGCTTCGGCCCCCACCCCGCGTGAGGCCGCAGCGGGCGCAGACATGGTGTTTGCCTGCGTGGGCAACGATGCCGATTTGCGCAGTGTGGTGCTGGGCCCAGACGGTGCTTTTGCGGGCATGAAGCCCGGTGCAATTTTTATCGACCACACCACAGCCTCGGCCGAAGTGGCCCGCGAGCTTTACGCCGAAGCCCAAAACCGAGGCCTGCATTTTGTGGATGCCCCGGTTTCGGGTGGTCAGGGTGGCGCGCAAAACGGTGCCCTCACGGTCATGTGCGGTGGAGATGCGGCGGCCTTTGACCAAGCCAAACCAGCGGCCATGGCGTTTTCTAGGGCCTTCACCTTGTTGGGGGCCTCGGGTGCGGGCCAATTGACCAAAATGGTCAACCAGATCTGCATTGCCGGTTTGGTGCAAGGACTGTCCGAGGCCATTGCCTTTGGGCAACAAGCGGGCCTGGACATGCACCAAGTGCTGGATGTGATTGGCAAGGGTGCCGCCCAAAGTTGGCAAATGGACAACCGTGGCAAGACCATGGCCGACGACAAGTTCGAATTTGGTTTTGCCGTGGAATGGATGCGCAAAGACTTGGGTCTGGTGCTGGACGAGGCCAAACGCAACGGTGCGCGTTTGCCGGTCACCGCTTTGGTGGACCAGTTTTATGCCGACGTACAAAAAATGGGCGGTACCCGCTGGGACACCTCCAGCCTGATCCGCCGCTTGCGCTGAACCCCACAACATCAAAAAAAGCGACCTAAGTCGCTTTTTTGGGGTATCGCACAAGGTCTTACTTGGCCATGGGCGGCTGGCTCAGGCGTTTGAGTTCTTCTTCGGATATTTCCTCAAACACCCGGATTACCTTAGACACGCCGCCAATTTTGCGCACGATATCGGTGGCGCGTGTGGCTTCGCGGGCGGTGACGCGGCCCATCAAATACACAATGCCGCGCTCGGTGACGACTTTGATCGAGTTGACCTGCAAATCTTTGGCGTCAATAAAAGCCGCCTTCACCTGGCTGGTGGTCACCGTGTCTTTGGAGCGTTGGGTCAGGCTGCTGGGGGCTTGTACCGCCAAATCATTGACCACCGACTGAACGTTCTCCTGGCTTTGCGCCAGTTTTTCAGCGCGCTCCTTGTCGGCCGTAGTGCGCGCCTCGCCGGAAAGCAACACTTTGCGGTTGAAACTGGTCACATTCAAGTGCACGCGATCGCCCAACTCTTGGCGCACGGCACTGGCCAACTTCAGCTCAATGCCCTCGTCTTCTACCTGCGCCCCTGTGGTGCGGCGGTCGGTGGCCACAATCCCGGTCATGACAGCACCGCCCACGATCAAGGGGGCGCAGCCGGACAAACTTGTCGCGGCGGCGGCCAGCAAAACACCGGACAAAAGGACAGTTTGAAGATTTCGGTTCATTTAAAGAGGCTCCTGTTCACCCAACAGCTGGGTATCGATTCCATCACACAGACAGTGCAGCACCAAATGCTGGACTTCACGAATTCTGGCGGCTCGCTCATGCGGCACGCACACATGCACATCGGTTTCACGCAGCTGGCGGGCCAAGCTACCGCCGTGGTGTCCCGTCAGGGCCAGCACGCTCATTTCCCGATCGTGGGCCGCTTGCACCGCCTGAACCAACGCAGCCTCCGTGCCATCCACGCTGATGAGCACGAGCACGTCACCCGTGTGCCCCAGCGCCAAGACTTGGCGGGCCATGGCTTGCTCGTCGGTCCAGCGGGTGGCCATCACGGCGTCAGCCGACAAGGCCATGGCGGCCAAACCGGGACGCTCGCGCTCAAAGCCGCCCACCATCATGCTCACCAAATATTGGGCCAGCGCTGCCGAAGGGCCCATGCCCCCAGCCAAGACCTTGCCGCCCCCGGTGACACAAGCCAAAACAGCCTGCACTGCTGCATCCACAGGTTTGGCCAAGCTTTCGGCCACCTGATAGTGCAGGTCTGCGCTGTCAATAAAGTGTTGTTGGATTCGTAGGTCGAGCATGCGCTGGCGATGATAACCCCGAGCGCTAGGCAGTTTTTGTAATCAATCGCTCTTTCGTGGGGGAATTTCGGCTTTTACGGTCAATTTCCCCCAGAAATCAAGCCCCATCAAAGGCCGCTTGCAACCATTGCGGCCCGACCGACTCGAGGGTCACCACATCAAAGCGCATGGGCGGCAAGCGCCGCCAACTCATCAGGTAATGCTGGGCTGCATAAATAATGCGCCTTTGCTTGGCGTACCCAATGCTGGCCGCCGCCCCGCCATGGTCACTGCGGCTGCGTTTGCGAACCTCGACAAACACCACCGTGCCATCCGCCGATTGCATGATCAGGTCAATTTCGCCCCCGCCTCGTCCGGGGGTCCGATAATTGCGCTGCAGCAAGCGCAACCCCTGCGCTTGTAAATAGGCCAGCGCCTCGTCTTCAGCCGCATCGCCACGGGCTTTGGTCGTGGGCAGGCCCACTGTCTCTTTTTTGAGGAATTGCATTGACTCCGTCTCCCTTGTCTGCCTCGTTTGCCAAAGCCTTGGAGGCTGCGCACGACGCCGCCGGATCACAAAACAACCCGACCAGCACACTGTATGTGGTGGCGACCCCGATTGGCAACCTCGCCGACATCAGTCTGCGCGCATTGCATGTATTAAGCCTGGTCAACGCCGTGGCCTGCGAAGACACCCGCCACACCCAACAATTGCTGCGAGCCTATGGCCTGGACCGGCCCGGCTCGCAACTGCTGGCCGTGCACCAACACAACGAAGCCGAAGCGGCGCAAACGGTCATTGCCCGACTCAGCCAGGGTGAACGCGTGGCCTATGTCAGCGATGCAGGCACGCCCGCCATCAGCGACCCCGGCGCTCGATTGGTGGCGGCCGTGCGGCAAGCCGGTTTCAGGGTGTTGCCCTTGCCCGGGGCCAGCAGCGTGACCACCGCGCTCAGCGCATCGGGCATGACGGGGGAAGATGGTTTTGTGTTTGCAGGCTTTTTGCCCAGCAAATCGGGCGAACGCCAGCAAGCGGTGCAAGCCTTGGCGCAAGAAAGCCGTGCCGTGGTGCTTCTAGAAGCCCCCCACCGCATTGAGGCCTTGGCACAAGCTCTGGCGATGCTGGGCGAACGCCGCATCACGCTGGGCCGCGAACTGACCAAGCAGTTTGAACAGATTGAAACGCTCCCAGCGCAAGACCTGCCCCGCTGGCTGGCCGAAAAACCCGACCGCCAACGTGGGGAGTTTGTGCTGGTGCTGCACGATGCCCCTGTGCCCGCCACCACCGGGGAAGGCCTGCGCGTGTTGCAAATTCTGCTGCCCGAGCTGCCCCTAAAAACCGCCGTCAAATTGGCCGCAGAGATCACGGGCGAGTCCAAAAACGAGCTATACGACAAAGCGCTGGCGCTGAAGAAAGGCTGAGCCGCGCCACCCATCAGATATTTAGAAAATTTTGTCTAAAAGAGATACTAATTGTTACTAAATTATTTTCAATAATTCTTTTTATGTAATAAATTACCGATTCTCGGTTTTCGAGATTCACTTTTAAAGAAAATCCCATGAAAAAAATTACACTATCGGCCGTGTTTTTGCTAACGCCCTTATTGGCTACAGCGTCTAACAGTTGGCCTGGTTACAAGCTGGTAAAACTGAATGACCCTTCCATTGTTGACGTTTGCCTGACTGTGGCAACTTTCCCATCTTTTGATGGCGGCACTTACATCACATACGACACCTGTAATATTTCAGACCAAAAGCAACATTGGGCATTCAGCGATGGCAAATTACTAAATAGACACTACAGAGCTTATGCCGATTATTACAACTACAACGGTGGGTCGAGCTTTATGTTTCTCAGCTCGACAGGTCGAAATTGGGATTTTGATGGCTACGGTAGGTTTTCTTCAACCAATACCGTCGGTCATTTTGCCTATATTGAATACAGATTTCTCAATGTAAAAAAACCAACTGTTTTATTTGAACGAAGTGGGCTTTGGCCAGATGAATATCGTCAAAATACGCTGGCTGACGCCACACCCTACTTGACTGGGACAGGTCAAGTGATTCCTAACTATGACTCCACCAAGCAAGTCATCATTGACTTCACAGGAACAATGAATGGGAGTTCCATCGGCGGCAATTTCCCCGCAAAATTTCAGAAACTCCCACATCCTGGCTCCGGTTACATCAGTGGCGCTGACTACTGGGATGCCTACATAGAGACCGATCTACACGCCAAAGTGGTCCAGTTGCGCGTTGAAGGCAACAAAATATATGCCTACGGTGCCAAATACCGCAACGGCTTATACCTCCCAATGGCCAACGATTACATCAATGCTCCTCTTGCCACAAGCGATTCAGCTCCTGGTTACGGCATTTATGATGTCAGACCAAAAATGGCTAAAAGTATCAACGCAATTCTGAGCACCCAGTCTGAATTGACCAACAAGCTCAACACACTGGCTTTTCTCAAAACCATTTTTACCGACTCCACCAGCGTGGCCACGTTGAATGTCGCCAATAGCTTCTGGATTGGTCTCGTCGACCTGCCTAAAAACACCTCAGAAATTCCAACGGGCAGCAAACTACTCCTCAAAAGAACTGCGCTTTGGGGCACTTCTTGGGAAAACAAGTTCTCACTCAAAGAGGGTGCGGACTACGTGGCGATTTACAACGGCAAAACATGGGATATCTCCCGCGACTTGGGCTCCTCATACCTCAACACCACAGGGATTGCTTTACCTGAATCGATCACTGCCCAGTCTATTGATCTCAAGGGTACCTTGAACGGTACATGGATGGGGGGTGCCTATGCAGCGCAAACGGATTATTTGGGCGACAACAAGTACAACCTCTATCTGGAAACAGGCCAATACACCAAAGTTGTTGAAGTTCAAATAGTCAATGGGGTCATCAAAGCTGTGGGTGCCAAATATCGTGAAGGTGGCTACGAGCGCTTTGCAACCAATTACATCAATGCACCACTGGCAACTGCAGCCGCCGAGTCTGGCTATGGTGTTCACAACGCGGTTGTCACATTCGGTACCTATAGGCCTAAAAATCTGAACATGGGCAGCTATGCAAATAGCCAAGATCAGTTGACAAACAAAATCAACAGCTTGCCGTTTTACAAAACTGTTTTCTCTCGCCCTAACGTCTTAACGGTCAGTCTCTATGATGGTTACTGGGTTGGCAATGTAACTTTGCCCGTCAACAACACATTGGCCACCGGCAGCGTAATCAAGTTCATAAGAACTTCAGGTTGGAACACGACCGTGAATGGCACTGCGCTCAATTATGGTGTCACCTACACTTGGACTTACAACGGCAATAGCTGGGCTCTTTCCCAGTAAACGAGCGGTTTAATCTCTCAAATGCCTACCCTCTGCAGTAGGCTTTGTCCCCCTTTTGTGTAGATCTTCGATGGTCTATGAAAAGGGGGTTTTTCATTTCGTTCAACACAATTTGAGGTTGTCGTTCGCAGCTTGTTCATCAAACTCTGCTGCCCGTGCTACCGCTGAAAACCGCCGTCCAACTTGCTGCAGAGATCAAGGGCGAGTCCAAAAACGAGCCCTACGAAAAAGCGCTGGCGCGGAAGAAAGCCTGAAATGTCTGCCCGGTCAGGCCGGGCCGATGGGGATGGATACCCGGGCAGGCCGGGCCGGTGGGGATGGATACCCGGGCAGGCCGGGTATGACAGATTCAGGCTGGGTATGACTGGATAAGACTTACATCCCGTCACCCCCGACCAGATCGGGGGTCCATGCCTTACATCCCGTCACCCCCGACCAGATCGGGGGTCCATGCCCCTTTCAATTTGGGCGCACCAGACAACAAGTAAGGTTCAATTACAAAATTAAGTCGTAAAGATCATTCCAGTCTGGATTTTCTTTTTCTATCAACTCGATTTTCCACTCGCGTTTCCAGTGCTTAAGTCGTTTTTCGTAAGCAATAGCCTCCAGCACAATTTCGGTTTGGTCAAACCAGACCAGGTTTGACACTTGGTAGCGATCTGTAAAACCGTCAATGACATGTTGCTTGTGCTCGTGAACTCTTCGAACCAAATCGCGGGTCATGCCTATATAAAGAGTCCCATTTTTTTGACTGGCAAGGATATATACAAAATAGGACATGTAAAAGCGTAAGGCTGCACATGAGTTTGCACAATTCATGGATACCCGGTCAGGCCGGGTATGACAGATTCAGGCTGGGTATGACTGGATAAGACTTATATCCCGTCACCCCCGACCTGATCGGGGGTCTATGACTTACATCCCGTCACCCCCGACCTGATCGGGGGTCCATGACTTACATCCCGTCACCCCCGACCTGATCGGGGGTCCATGACTTCGGCGGGGATGGATACCCGGTCAGGCCGGGTATGACAGATTCAGGCCGGGGATGACAAGGGCGGGATTGGCTTTTACTTGTGTCGTTCAGTGTTTGCGCAGGCCTAGCCACATCACGGTGGCGACCACGATCAAGGCGCCTATGAGCTGGGTGGGGGCGATGGCTTGGCCCAGGATGGCCCAGGCCAGCACGAGGGCGAAGACGGGTTCGATGTTCATGATGGCCGAGTTGCCCACCACGCCCAGCTTGGGCAGCACGGTGAACATGATGGTGAATGCGGTGCCATACAACAAGGTCAAGCAGATCAAGCCCCACCAGCCCGTGCTGGAGGTGGGCATGTGAAACCCGCTTTGGGTGCTGGCCACTGCGGCGGCCAGCACGGCCACTGTGGCCATGGTGGTAAAGGTGCGCAGGCGGCCATCGACTTCGGCCGCTTCGTGTTGGGTGATGACCAGTGCCAAGGCAAAGATGGCGGAGGCGGCCAATGCAAAGGCCACACCTGCGCCAATTTGCCCCCAATGTTGGGCCGCACCCAAGCCCGAGGCTGCACCCGAAACATCCAGTGCCAAGGCCAAGCCCAACAACAAAATGGGCATGGCCATCAAAACCATGCGTTCGGGGCGGTGGCCGTACAAAATACGCGCCCACATGGCCGTCAACAAGGGGTAGGTGTTGAATGCCAACAGCGCCAGCGCCACTGGCAATCGCGCCACTGCTGAATACAGGCAGACACTTTGCACTGCGATCAAACCGCCAATGATGAGCAGGTTTTTGCGGTGCTTTGCGGTCAACTTGATCGAGACTTTTTGTTGCCACAAGATCAAGGCCACCACCGCCGCCGTGACGCTGCTGCGAAAGGTGACGGCGGTCACCACATCCACGCCGTGGTTGAAGGCGGTACGGGCCGCCACATGGTTGGCCCCCATCATCAGGGCGATCAACAACAGCGTCAGAAAACCGGTCAGGGTGATCCGGGTCAATGCCCCGGTGGCGCTGGATGCGGCATTAACCGACATCAAGCTTCCCGGGGATAAAGCCCGCGCTCACGGGCATGCAGCCGGCTCAGGCCCAGCAAGGCGTCGGTCAAGGGCGTGGGCACTTGCGTCAGTTGCGCCAACTCGCGCACGGCACTGACCAAAGCATCGAGCTCGACGGATTTACCCGCATTCACGTCTTGCAGCATGGAGGTTTTAAACGCCCCCAGTTTGCGCGTCACGGCGTGGCGGTCTTCGGGTTGCTGGTCGATGGGAATACCGATTTTTTCGCCCACTGCCTTGGCCTCCAGCATGACGCTGGAAATGTATTGGCGGACCAAAGGGTCGTCCAGAATCCGGTCGGTGGTGGCACCCGTGATGGCGCTGATGGGGTTAACCGTCATGTTGCCCCACAACTTGTACCAAATGTCTTTTTGGATTTGTGGCGACACTTTGGCACTGAAGCCCGCCTGCTGCAGCAGGGCTTGCAGTGCCTGCACACGCGGGGTGTCTTGGCCGCTGGGCTCGCCCACAATCAGGCCGTCGCCAAAATGGTGACGAATCACACCCGGCGCATCGACCGAGCAACTGGCATGCACCACGCAACCCACGATGTGCGGGGCGGGCAAGGCACGGGCAATGGCACCATCGGGGTCTACCGATTGAAGCGAACGACCCGCCACGGGGCCGCCAAAGCCTTGCAAAAACCACCAAGGCACGCCGTTCATGGCGGTCAACACCACGGTGTGCGGCCCCATGAGCGGACTCACTTGCGCCGCCACCGAGGCCAGTGCGGGCGCTTTAACTGAGATCACCACCAAGTCTTGCACGCCTAAAGTGGCAGCATCGTTGCTGGCATGAACCGGCGCTTGGCGCTGCGTCCAGCCTTCTGGCCCCTGGGTGTGCAGTTGCAGGCCGTTTTGTTGCACAGCAGCCAGTGTCTCGCCTCTGGCCAGCACGCTGACTTGTGCGCCTGCTTGCGCCAGCTTGACACCCATCCAGCCGCCAATGGCGCCTGCCCCAACGATGGTTATTTTGTTGAATTTGACAGTTTCAGTCATGTGCTTTGTTTCTTCTTGCGAACTTTGTTGGATTGTTTGAGTGTGATCACTTGATAGATCAAGTTCGCCAGCCTGCGCTCAAGACCACGTTGCGGTCCATTTGCCGCACCAGGGCCTCAAAAACGTCTTCTCCGGCTCCGTGATTGGGATTGAACTGCAGAGCATCGCGGGTGCATCGGGCAGCTACGGCTTCGGGCACGGGAATGGCTGCGCCCATGCTTTGCGTGGCCAGCTGAATTTCGCAGGCCCGTTGCAGGGTCCACAAAATGGCAAAGGTCTGGGGCAGGGTTTCGCCCCAAGTCAGCAGGCCGTGGTTACGCAGAATGACCGCCTGCCGGGTGCCGATGCTTTGCAAAACACGGGGGCCTTCATCGGCATGGATGGTGATGCCCTCAAAGTCGTGATACGCCACCATGTCGTGCAACTGGGCCGAGTAAAAGTTGCTTTGTGAGAGCCCGTCTTTTAGGCAAGCCACCGACACCCCCGCCGTGGTGTGGGTGTGCATGACGCAATGGGCCGTGTCCAGCCCGTCGTGCAAGGTGGCGTGCACCACAAAACCAGCCGGGTTGACTTTGTAGGGCGAACCATCCAACACCTCCCCTTGCAGGTTGATTTTGACCAAATTACTGGCGGTGACCTCGCTGTAATGCAGGCCAAAGGGGTTGATCAGGAAATGCTTTTCACCCCCCGTCACGCTGTCTGGCAGACGCACGGTAATGTGGTTGTAAATCATCTCGGTCCATCCGAGCATGGCAAACACGCGGTAGCAGGCGGCCAGTTGCAGACGGGTCTGCCATTCGTCCGGATGAACACGGGCTTGCAAAGACGGCACCACTGCCTGAGGGGTAGGGAACATCGCGATCTCCTTCATAAGTTAATTGGGGTCAGATCCCAATTGTTTCCAATTGTTTTAGAGCTGAGCGTCAATAGGTCGCTCCTAGGGCGGGTGTGATGGCGCGCACTTCGGTTTTGAAGTGCGCAACCAAGTCAGTGGTCTGGCGCATCAGGATTTGGGTGTCTAGGCCCACGGCCACAAACACCGCGCCCAGAGACAAATAGTGCGCGGCCAGTTGCCGGTCGGGCGTGAGGATGCCGGGCGCTTTGCCGGCCTTGAGAATGCGGGCAATCGCATCGGCAATGGCGGCCTGCACCTCCGGGTGCGCGGCGTTGCCCACATGGCCCATGGATGCCGACAAGTCTGCCGGGCCAATGAACACGCCATCTACCCCGGGCGTGGCGGCAATGGCGTCCAAGTTGTTCAGCGCCTCGCGTGATTCGGCCTGCACGATCAGGCACACCTCTTGGTTGGCACGCTGGTAGTAATCGGGGTAGTGGCCCCAGCGCGAGGCCCGCGCCCCGGCCATGCCGCGCACACCGCCCAGCCCGTCATCTTGCGGGTAGCGCATGGCTTGCACCAGTTGCGCAGCTTGTTCTGCCGTGTCCACCATGGGCACGATGATGTTTTGTGCCCCCAAGTCCAGGTATTGCTTGAGCAGCGCAGTGCCCACATGGCCATGCCCCACGGGCACGCGGGCTACCGGATGGCTGGCCGGGTAAGCCGCCAGCGTTTGCAATTGCGCCTGAATGCTGCGCAGGTCGTTGGGGGCGTGTTCGCCGTCGATGACCAGCCAGTCAAAACCGGCCAAAGCACAGATTTCGGTGGCACTGGGGCTGATCAGGCTCATCCACAAACCAATTTGGGGACGCTTGTCTTTCAGGGCTTGTTTGAAGGTGTTGACGGGGGTCAGCATGCGGGGCTTTCTGGTTTCATGGCGCTAGGGCGTTTGGGGCTGCAGCGCGGGTGGATGGATGGAACGGGAGAATTAGACAAAGCGGAATTCGAGGCGGCCCAACGGGCCATAGTCTGCATCGAACACATCGCCCACTTTGGCGGGTGCGGGCTTGGTGAACGAGCCGGCCAACACGATCTCTCCGGCCTGCAAGTGCTCGCCCCAGGGGGCCAGTTTGTTGGCCAGCCAGGCAATGCCCACCGCCGGGTGGCCTTGCACGCCAGCGGCCAGGCCGGTTTCTTCGACCACGCCGTTTTGCCGCAAGATGGCCCCGCACCAAGGCAAGTCTGTCGTCAAGGGGTCCACACGGCGGGCCCCCAAAACAATACCCGCATTGGCCGCGTTGTCGCTGATGGTGTCGTACACCTTGCGCATGACCCGGGTGTGGCGGTCAAACTGCTCAATGCGCGAGTCGATGATCTCGATGGCGGGGGTCACGACATCGGTGGCCTCCAGCACTTGCTGCACCGTCACGTTGGGGCCGCGCAGGTCGTGCTTGAGGATGAAGGCCAGCTCCACCTCCACACGCGGCGCAATGAAGTGGGTAAACGGAATGTCCAACACCTGGCCGGGTGTGCAGGTGTAGCGCATGTTGTCCAGCAAGGTGCCGTAATCGGGTTCGTCGATTTGGCTAGAAACCTGCATGGCGCGGCTGGTGAGGCCAATCTTGTGACCAATCACGGTGCGCCCCTCAGCCAGCTTGATCTGCATCCAGGCCCGATTGATGCGGTAACCGTCTTCAATAGTCATACCCGGAAAGCGCTTGGAGAAATGCTCAATCTGGGTGCGCGATTTTTCTGACTGGTTCAACTCTTGCGCCAGTTGCCGGATCAATGCGTCGTCAAACATGATGGGAGTTCCTTGTGTTGGAGCTTGCTTGGGCGCCTGACTGCTCGTGCGCCTTGGCGTTTTGGGTTTTGCCTGCAAGCAGCCCGCGCCCTAAAAGACTTGCCTCTGTGCGAATCAAGTTTTGCAGCATGTCAGGCCTTGTTAAACAGTGGGTGCAGGTTGCTGTGCTTGGCGTCAAAAACTTCGGCCCCCACATCGATTTGCAGCGTGATGCCGATGTGGCGGCGCACCATGACGGGGGCAAAAAACGACTGCACCACCGACAGCAAAGCCTGGCCCGCACGCTGCTGCGTGGCCTCGGTGCGGCCACGGCCCATGCGCAAGTTCAGGTAGACAAAGGCGTAGTCACCGGGATCGGTGCTGGGGACGGTGCTGGGGACGGTGCCGGGGTCTGTGCTGGTGACTGTGCTGGGGACGGAAGCCGCCGCAGCCCGCCCCGCCGCCCCGCCATCGGCCACCGCGTAATGCGCGGCCGGATAGGCCAGCACCCGCGTGCCCCCGGT
>CAMDXR010000061.1 GCA_945877725.1 Limnohabitans sp. Rim8 | reverse complement strand
CCATGCGTCGCCACATGCGATAACGACGAAACGGCAAACCTACTGCTACTTGGAACCGAGCCCTGAAGCGAGATGGAGACAAGCAGGCCAGTTTGGCTGCTTCGGCCAGTCGCCCAAAATCGGCAGGTCGTTTTTCTATTTCCAGGACGCCCCCCCCTCTAAGTTTGACCGGTTTGCCCCCGTCAAAACCGCCGACTACGACGAAGCGGAAGTAGCAAAAGTATTGGCCAACCCCGGCAATGGTCGCAACCGCCTGAAGTATCCGCAACAATCCGATAAGGCTTCATGCAAGCGGCCGGCATGGTCAACGACCACTTGGTGAGCTGCCACAGGCATGGGGAGGTTGGGGAGTGAATGGCGGGGGCGTGCACCACATTCATATGAATATGCCCACTTTCATATTAGCAACTCAGGGAATCCCCCCTCCCCCTGTAACCATTTCCCAAGCCTTGCCGAATTGGCACTAGGACAGCGGCAGGTATCTCTTAAACCCACTGCTGTTTTGTTATTCAATATCAACTTGGAAAATTCATGAAAACTACTACAAATGCTTCTTTCGCCATGGCTGCTGCCGTTTTGGCTTTGTCTGCCAGCGCTTTCGCTGCCGACGCACCTAAAGGCTCCATGGGCAAAGCCATTGGTGCCAACGACACCGTGCATTGCTACAACGTGCATGACTGCAAGGGCAACAGCGATTGCAAGACCGCTGACAATTCCTGCAAAGGTCAAAACTCTTGCAAAGGCCACGGCTTCAAGGCCGTTTCTGCTGCCAAGTGCCTGTCATCCAAAGGCACCATCGGCGATCTGTGATCCGATCTGCATCTTTGTGCAAAGCAAGCCCGGGCTTTGGCCTGGGTTTGCGCACCCCACACTACCCCGATTTTCAGTGTCAACGCCAACCGCTTGATTGGTTGGAAATCATCACCGACAACTTTTTGGTCGAAGGGGGTCGCCCCCTGTTAATGCTCGAAGCCATGCGCCGCGACTATCCACTGGCCATGCATGGCGTGGCCATGTCCATTGGCAGCGCCGATGGTTTGGATCTGGCGTATTTGCAAAAGGTGAAGGGTCTGGCACACCGCATAGAACCGCTTTGGGTGTCTGACCATTTGTGCTGGAGCGGCCTAGGCAAAACCATGCTGCACGACCTGAACCCGCTGCCCTACACCGAAGAAGCAGCGCGGCGCGTGATTGCCCACATCAAGCAGGCGCAAGATATTTTGCAGCGCCGCTTGGTGATAGAGAACGTTTCGAGCTATGTGGACTTTGCCCACAGCGGTGCCACCGAGTGGGAGTTTTTGCACCATGTAGCCACTCAGGCCGATTGCCTGCTGCTGGTGGATGTGAACAACATTTATGTCTCATCGGTCAACCATGGTTTTGACCCACAGCATTACCTCGATGCATTGCCGCGCGACCGCGTGCAACAAATTCACCTGGCCGGCCACAGCCGTCACCCCACCCACATCATCGACACCCACGACCACCCGGTGTGCGAAGAAGTTTGGGCGCTTTATGCCGCCGCTTGCCGCCGCTTGGGGCCCGTGGCCACCATGATCGAGCGCGATGACCACATACCGCCACTGCCTGAATTGCTGGCCGAAATGGACATTGCCCGCGCCATTGCCAAAGAAAATATCGCACTGGCTGCAGTTGAAAAAGCCGCTTCACCTGAAGGCAAATGGCAACCCACGCAGTTGCCCAATCGCAGCTTGGCGAGCGCCCCTGCTGAAACAGGCCTAAGTGCTGTTGTAAGTACTGTTGTAAGTGCTGGTGCATCGCCCCCAGGCTTGTTGCAACTGCAAACCGACTGGCTTGCTTACGTGTTGACCGATCCGCCTGATGCCAACGCCCCCGCGCGTTTGGGCTTGAATGGGGTTTCAGGTTTGGGTTTGGGTTTAGATTCGGATTCAAGCCAAGGGGCCGCCGACTCGCCCGCCGAACGCTTGTGCATTTATCACCGTGCTTACCGTTTGCGCCTGTGCGAGGTGTTGAGCGAGAGTTTTGAGAAAACCAGCTCTTATATGGGCTCGGTTTTGTTTGACCAAGAAGCCAGCCAATTTGTTGTGCAACAACCGCCCGCAGGACGCAACCTGGGCCGCTACGGCAGCAATTTGCCCGCGTTTTTGGCGCAGCGCTACCCCGACAACCCGGAACTGGCTGAGTTGGCCCAACTGGACTGGGATTTGCGCACCCGCTTTGACTGGGCCAACCACCCCGCTCTTTCCGCTGCCGACCTGGCACCGCAGGCAAATGGCCATTTGGCTTTTATTGACATGCCCCAACCGCTGCACCCCAGTGTGGTGTTGCGCGACAGCCGAACCAACGCCATCAAACTTTGGCGCGCCATAGACGACGATGTAGACGTGCCCGAAGTGGCCTACCTGCCCAAAGAAGATGAAGCGAATGGCCCGCCGGGTTTAATAGTCTGGCGCTGGAACTTGCAACCGCATTTCATGCGCCTGGACCCAGCCCAATACCGCTTCATGCAAAGCCTGGCCGAAGGTTGGTCGATTAATCAAAGCAGCGAACGCTGGGCCGACACCGATGTGCTGCCCACCCCCGAAGTACTGGGCGCTTGGCTAAAAGACTGGCTGGCCCAAGGGATCTTGCGGCTGGGGTGATGGAGGAGATGAAGGTGGTCGGGGTGGGAAGCTTTCAAATATCCGTTGTTACCAGTAGGCCATTGGACTACACTTGAGCATGAACTTTGAATGGGATGAAAGCAAAAGCGAAACTTGTTTCAAAGAACGGGGTTTCGACTTTGCTTATGCCGCCCTCGCCTTCTTTGATCCGGACCGACGCATCCATTCAGATCAGCGAAGAGTCTACGGTGAGGATCGATATCAGTTGCTGGGGTGCATCGACTCGCGAATCTATGTTGTGGTCTACACCCCCAGAAGAGGCACCGTCCGCATCATCTCTGCACGAAAAGCCAACACCCGAGAGGTCAAACACTATGAAAACGACACGCATGAAGATTGAATCTGCAAGCACCACAAGCCAGCGTATCGGCCGCATCAACACCACTCAAGTGGATTCAACCACCGATGCAGAAATTGCAACTCAACTGGCTCAAGACGAAGCAATGGCCACGCAGGATGCCGCTAAATTTGCCCGCCGAGTGCGCAAGCGCCTGGGATTTAGTCAAGCCGAATTTGCCAGCCGCATCGATGTATCGCTGGAAACGATTCGGAACTGGGAGCAAGGCAAACGAAGCCCAACAGGTGCCGCAAAAGCTCTTCTCAAAGTGCTGGACAAAGCACCCGAAGCCGCACTGGCCGCTTTGCACTGAGGCTTAATCCCTGAAATCACTCATGCCACCTCCAACATACGCACCTCTTTAAGACTGTCTTTTGGTTGGATCTGAGCCACTTTCAGATCGTCAGCAGCTTGCAGATTGAGCCAGTATTGTGGTCACAAAAACTCACCGGGATGGATGGCAATCTACCGAACCACTGGACCCCATAGATGACCCCTCAGTGGCTCAACTGCCCCCAAGCCTTTTCCAGCCTTTTAATGCTCACAGGCTGCGGGGTGCGCAGCTCTTGCGCAAAGAAGCTCACACGCAGCTCTTCCAATAGCCAACGAAACTCCAGCATGCGGGCGTCTTGTGCGCCTTTGCGTTCGGCCACCAGGCGCCAATAGCGCTGTTCTTGCGGCTTGATTTCGGCCAAGCGCTGGGCATCGCGGGCGGGGTCGGCGCGGTATTTGTCCAGCCGCAGGGTGATGGCTTTCAGGTAGCGGGCGCAGTGTTGCAGTTGCGCCCAATGGGTGGCGGCCATGAAGTTTTTGGGCATCAGGCGTTGCAATTGTTGGATGCAGTCCGCGGTGGCTTCCGGGGCGTTTTTGGTGTCTTTGATCTTGCGGGTGGCGGTACCAAACTCCAGCAACACCGTGCTGGCCAGGCGTGCCACTTCGTTGGCAATCAGGGTCAGGCGGCCCCGGCCTTCTTCTATGCGACGCTTGAAGCTGATGTCGTCATTGGGCAGGGGGTCGAGCAAGAAGGCGCGGTCCAGCGCCACGTCGATGATCTGGGTTTTCAGCTCGTCTGCCGAGCCCAGCGGCATGTAGGCCACGGCCATTTTTTGCAAGTCGGGGATGTTTTTCTCAAGGTATTTGAGTGCGTCTTTGATTTGCAGGGCAAACAAGCGGCGCAAGCCCGCCCGGTTTTTGGTGGCGGCTACATCGGGTTCATCAAAGACTTCGATCGTCACGGCATCGCCCATGTCCACCAGCGCGGGGAAACCGATGAGGGAGTGCCCGCCTTTGCTGATTTCCATGAGCTCAGGCAGTTCGCCAAAGGTCCAGGCGGTGTAGCGCTGGGGGGTAATGGCGGCAGGGTTTTGCGCGGGGGTTTTGCTGGGGGCTGCGGCTTTGTTGGCGGACGAAGCTGCTGCCGTGCCAGCGCGAGCTTGGATACCCGCGTTCGCGGGTATGACAGATGAGGCAGACAGAGCAGATTCTTTTGTCACACCCGACTTGACCGGGTGTCCATCTGCAGCTTGGATACCCGCGTTCGCGGGCATGACAGACGAGGCCACGCGCAGTTGCGCCAGGGCTTGGAAGGCGCCTCGGGCTTTGGCGCCCAGCTCGCCCTTGAGCGCGCCCAGGTTGCGGCCCATGCCCAGGTGGCGGCCGTGTTCGTCGACCACCCAGAGGTTCATGAACAGGTGCGGGCTGAGCATGTCGTGTTTGAAGTCGGCACGTTTCACGTCCAGACTGGTTTCGTCGCGCACTTTTTTCAGCAACACATCGGTCAGCGATCCGGCCCCAAAGACTTCGGGCACCGACAGTTCGGCAGCCAAGCGGGTGGCCGATTCGGGCAAGGGCACAAAGCGTGAGCGGGGGCGCTGCGGCAGGCTTTTCAGCAAGGCCTGAATTTTGTCTTTCAGCAAGCCGGGAACCAACCATTCGCATCGGTCTTCGCTGACTTGGTTCAGCACAAACAGGGGCACGGTCACGGTCACGCCGTCGCGTGCATCGCCCGGTTGGTGCAAATAAGTGGCCTGGCAGTCGGTGCCGCCCAAACGGATTTGTTTGGGAAAAGCCAGCGTGGTGATGCCTGCAGCTTCGTGCCGCATGAGTTCTTCGCGCGTAAGCAACAGCAGACGGGGTTGTTTGATGCTTTCGGCGCGGTACCAGTTTTCGAGCAAGCGGCCACTGCAAACATCGGGCGGAAGTTGCTGGTCATAAAAAGCGTAGATCAGCTCGTCGTCTACCAGCACGTCTTGGCGGCGAGACTTGTGCTCCAGTTCCTCGACCTTGGCAACCATTTTGTGGTTGGCCGCCAAGAACGGCAACTTGGTTTCCCACTGGTCGCCCACCAAGGCTTCGCGGATAAAAATTTCGCGTGCCCCGTGCAGGTCAACCCGGCTGTAGGGGGTGCGGCGGCCGCTGTAGACCACCAGCCCATACAGGGTGGCCCGCTCCAGTGCCACCACTTCTGCCGATTTCTTTTCCCAATGCGGGTCGAGCAGTTGCTTTTTCAGCAAGTGCGCGCCAACTTGTTCCAACCATTGCGGTTCGATGGCGGCGATGCCCCGGCCAAACAAGCGGGTGGTTTCGACCAATTCGGCCACCACGATCCAGCGGCCCGGCTTTTTAGACAGGTGTGCGCCGGGGTGTTTGTGAAACTTGATGCCGCGTGCGCCGAGGTAAGCGTCTTCGTCTTCGAGCTTGTAACCCACGTTGCCCAGCAACCCGGCCAGCATGGACAGGTGCAGTTGCTCATAACTGGCAGGCTGGGTGTTGATGCGCCAGCCGTGTTCGGCCACCACGGTGAGGAGCTGGGTATGGGTGTCGCGCCATTCGCGCACCCGCCGGATGTTGATGAAGTTTTGCCGCAACAGTTGTTCGTATTGCCGATTGCTCAACTTGTGCTGCGGTGCTTCTTTAATTGGGGTCAGAGCCCGATTGTTTTGTCCTGCTGGGCCCGCCAAATTTAATTGGGATCTGACCCCGATTGATTCACCCGGCTGCCCTCGACCTGTCACACCCGGCTTGACCGAGTGTCCATGGGTGGGGCCGCCTCGGGCGGCGTGGATCCACTTCCATAGCTTAAGGTAGCCGGTAAATTCACTTTTATCGTCGTCAAATTTAGCGTGTTGCTGGTCGGCTTGGGCTTGGGCGTCCATGGGGCGGTCGCGCACATCCTGCACCGACATGGCACTGGCAATGATCAGCACTTCGTCCAGCGACTCGCGGTGCCGGGCCTCCAAAATCATGCGGCCCACGCGGGGGTCAAGCGGCAGGCGGGCCAGTTCTTTGCCAATGGGCGAGAGTTCGTTGTCGTCGTCCACCGCGCCCAGTTCGGCCAGCAGTTGGTAACCATCGGTGATGGCGCGGCGCGAGGGGGCTTCGATGAACGGAAAGTCTTCAACCACGCCTAGGTGCAGCGACTTCATGCGCAAGATCACCCCGGCCAGCGAGGAGCGCAAAATTTCCGGATCGGTGAAGCGGGGGCGTGCAGTAAAGTCTTTTTCGTCGTAAAGGCGAATACAAATACCGTTGGCCACACGCCCGCACCGCCCTGCCCTTTGGTTGGCAGCGGCTTGGCTGATGGGTTCGACCAACAACTGTTCCACTTTGCTGCGCAAGCTGTAGCGCTTGACGCGGGCCGTGCCTGCGTCAATCACATACCGAATACCGGGCACGGTGAGCGAGGTTTCGGCCACGTTGGTGGCCAGCACAATTCGGCGCCCATTGGAGGCCTCAAAAATCTGGTCTTGCTCGGCCTGCGACAGTCGCGCAAACAGCGGCAACACTTCAGCGTTGCGCGTCAGGGCTTGGTGCGAAAGGTGTTTGCGCAAGTGGTCGGCCGCTTCGCGAATCTCGCGTTCGCCGGGCAAAAAGATCAGGATGTCGCCCGATGCCCCACCCAGCCAAAGTTCGTCCACACCGTCGGCAATGGCTTCGTTCAGGCCGTAGTCGCGCGATTCTTCAAACGGCCGCCAGCGTTGTTCCACCGGAAAGGTACGGCCCGACACCATGATGATGGGTGCGTTGCCTTTGCTGGAGGCAAAGTGCTTGGCAAAACGGTCAGCGTCGATGGTGGCCGAGGTGACCACCACCTTCAAGTCAGGGCGGCGCGGCAGGATTTGCCGCAAATAGCCCAACAAAAAGTCGATGTTCAGGCTGCGCTCGTGCGCCTCGTCAATGATGATGGTGTCGTAGGCTTGCAGCAGTGGATCGGTCTGGGTTTCAGCCAGCAAGATGCCATCGGTCATGAGCTTGACCGAGGCGTTTTTGCTCAGGCGGTCTTGAAACCGCACCTTGAAACCCACCACTTCGCCCAGCGGGGTCTTGAGTTCTTCGGCAATGCGTTTGGCTACCGAGCTGGCGGCGATGCGGCGCGGCTGGGTGTGGCCAATCATCCGGGCACGCTCGCCGGGTTTGGCATTGAGCTTGCCGCGCCCCAGGCTGAGGGCAATTTTGGGCAACTGCGTGGTTTTGCCCGAGCCGGTTTCGCCGCACACAATGATGACCTGATGCTGCTGCATGGCGGCCATGATTTCGTCACGGCGAGCAGAGACCGGCAGGCCTTCGGGAAACTCGATTTGGAGGGGGATGGGGTGGGCAGACTCAGTCACCCGGCGATTATCACACGACACATTTTCACGTGCTACACTTGTTTACGTGAACTTTCCAAAGGGAGATTTTTCATGACCAACCTGACCATTTCTCTCGACGAAAACCTTGTCAAGCAAGCCCGAATCAAGGCGATTCAAGAGGGCACCTCACTCAGCGCCAAGGTGCGCGAGCTGCTCTCCATCTACGTACGGCAAGACATGCCCACGGCCCCAGTCGTGATTCCCAAGTTGCCGGTTTCCAAAGCCCGTGGCGGCTTGCAAGCTGGCATTGACCCCAGCAGCAACTGCTCTATGTACGACGCCATGGATGGCGAAATAGAGGTCAGTCGGTTGTCATGACGCCTGATGTGAATGTGCTGGTCGCCGCCTATCGACCAGATCACCCCCATCATTTGCCTGCCCGGGCGTGGCTGGACAACGCCGTATTGCAAGCGGCCAATGGACGCGAGAGTTTGATGCTGATGGGAACGGTGGTGACAGGTTTACTTCGCATCTGCAGCCACCCCAAAATATTTCGCGAAACCGATCCCTTGCAAGATCTGACCGACTTTGTGGACAGCCTACTGAGTTGCCCGAGCGTGCAGTTTCAGCCCCAAGGCGCCACATGGGCCAACCTGAGGCAAGTGTGTCTGACGCAACAAACCAACGGGAATCTGGTCACAGATGCGTGGATAGCGGCAACAGTCATGCAATCCGGTGAGACACTCTGCACATTTGACCGGGACTTCGCCCGCCTGCTGCCCTCCGACCAACTGCTTTTGCTCAAGCCCTGAAGCCACTGCCCATGTCCACTGTTTTCAACTTTACCTTTGTGCCCTGGTTCCGGTCGGTGGCGCCTTACATTCACATGCACCGGGGCAAGACCTTTGTCGTGGGCATTGCGGGCGAGGCGATTGCGGCGGGCAAGCTGCACAACTTGGCGCAAGACTTGGCGCTGATCCAGAGCATGGGCGTCAAAATTGTGTTGGTGCACGGTTTCAGGCCCCAAGTGAACGAGCAACTGGCCGCCAAAGGGCACGCCCCCCAATATTCCCACGGCATGCGCATTACTGACAGCGTGGCGCTGGACTGCGCCCAAGAAGCCGCAGGGCAGTTGCGCTATGAGATTGAAGCGGCATTTAGCCAGGGCTTACCCAACACCCCCATGGCAGGTTCCACCGTGCGGGTGATTTCAGGCAATTTCATCACCGCACGCCCGGTGGGCATTGTGGATGGGGTGGATTTTCAACACTCAGGGCTGGTGCGCAAGGTCGATGTGGACGGCATCATGCGCACCCTGGACATGGGGGCCATGGTTTTGCTCTCGCCGTTTGGCTTTTCGCCCACGGGGGAAGCTTTTAACCTGACCATGGAAGAGGTGGCCACCAGTGTGGCGGCCGAATTACAGGCCGACAAACTGATCTTTTTGACCGAGATCCCGGGCATCCGGATTCAACCGCACGAACCCGAGAGCGACGAAAACCCCATTGACACCGAGTTGCCGCTGGCTGCTGCCAAACAGTTGCTGGCCTCGCTGCCCAACCCCACTCTGCCGACCGATGTGGCGTTTTATTTGCAACATTGCGTAAAGGCTTGCGAAGAAGGGGTGGAGCGCTCGCATATTTTGTCGTTTGCAATCGATGGCGCTTTGCTGCTGGAGATTTATGTGCACGACGGCATCGGGACCATGGTGGTCGATGAAAAGCTGGAAGAACTGCGCGAAGCTACGGCCGACGACGTGGGCGGAATTTTGCAGCTGATTGAGCCCTTTGAGAAAGATGGGACCTTGGTCAAACGTGACCGCACCGAGATTGAGCGCGACATTGACCACTACACCATCATTGACCACGACGGTGTGATTTTTGCCTGCGCGGCGCTGTACCCCTACCCCGAAGCCAAAACCGCCGAGATGGCGGCACTCACGGTATCGCCCCAGTCGCAAGGCCAGGGCGATGGGGAAAAGGTGCTGAAACGCGTAGAACAACGCGCCCGCGCCATGGGCCTGAAAAGCATTTTTGTGCTGACCACGCGCACCATGCATTGGTTCATCAAGCGAGGATTTGTGCAAATGGACCCAGATTGGCTGCCGGAAGCTCGCAAACGCAAATACAACTGGGACCGCAAGAGCCTGGTGCTGATGAAGAAGCTATAAGCCCAGT
The DNA here is from genome assembly GCA_945877725.1 of Limnohabitans sp. Rim8. GTDB lineage: Bacteria > Pseudomonadota > Gammaproteobacteria > Burkholderiales > Burkholderiaceae_C > Limnohabitans_A. The sequence goes on along the minus strand of CAMDXR010000061.1, from coordinate 2,459 downwards.
AAACATGGATACCCGCGTTCGCGGACAAGACAGTTTGGAGTTTTCTTGTCACCCCCGACCCGATCGGGGGTCCATGGGGGAGTTGAGGGGGACGAAACGCTCAGCGACTGCGAAGTGACTTGGATAACACCCACAAACCCATCAACGCAAACACCACAAAACCAACAAACGACCAATTGGCAATGGAGCCGCCCAGAAACGTCCAGTCCACCTTGGTGCAATCGCCGCTGCCTTTGAAGATCATAGGAATGGCGCGGTTGAGGGGAAAGTTTTCGACCATGCCGTAAAAGTCTCGGCCACAGGTCACGATTTCAGGGGGATACCATTGCAGCCAGCTTTGACGGGCTGCCGTGAAACCGCCAAACCCGGCGCTTAGCGCCAGCAAGAACGCCGAGGCCGCAAGACCCCTGCCCTGCAAACGCCAGCCGATGGCTCCGAACAAAACCACGGCAATCAAGGCATAGCGCTGCACGATGCACATGGGGCAAGGGTCTAGGCCCACCACATGCTGCAAATACAGACCAAAAACAAGCATGCCAACCCCAGTCAAAGCGACCAGGGCCATCCAGTGGTTGGGGGTGAGGGTGGAGATTTTCATGAGATGGCGCATTGTGCCCAAATGAACAGCCTGAATCGGTGGGGCTGGTCACAAAGCCCCAGCCAAATCAGGCGTCAGCGAATGCGCGCTCGATGACAAAGGCCCCGGGGGTGCTGGTATTGCCTTCTTTCAGGCCGCGCTCTTCACAAATGCGTTTAAGGTCGCGCAGCATTTCAGGGCTGCCGCAAATCATCACGCGGTCTTGCTCGGGGTTGAATCCGGACAAGCCCAGATCAGTGAAAAGCTTGCCGTTTTCGATCAGATCGGTCACACGGCCCTGATTTTTGTAGGGCTCGCGGGTCACGGTGGGGTAGTAAAGCAGTTGCTTGCTGACCATCTCACCCAGAAACTCGTGAGCGGGCAATTCTGCAGAGATGTACTCGTGATAAGACAGCTCGTTGACCTGGCGCACGCCGTGCACCAGGATCACTTTTTCAAAGCGTTCGTAGGTTTCAGGATCGCGAATGATGCTCATGAAGGGTGCCAAACCGGTTCCGGTCGAGAGCAAATACAGATTTTTGCCGGGCAACAAATAATCAATCAACAAAGTACCCGTGGGTTTGCGCCCCACCACGATGGTGTCACCCACCTGAATATGCTGCAATTTGGAGGTCAAGGGGCCGTCGGGCACCTTGATGCTCAAAAACTCGAGGTGTTCTTCGTAGTTGGCACTGGCAATCGAATACGCGCGCAACAACGGTTTGCCGGTCTCTTGGCGCAGGCCGATCATGGTGAAGTGGCCATTCGAAAACCGCAGGGCTTGGTCCCGCGTGGTGGTGAAGCTGAACAGTCTGTCGGTCCAGTGGTGAACGCTTAAAACACGTTCTTCAAGAAAAGCACTCATTTGATATTTTTGGTTTTTGGCAGGAACCAGAGTCCCAACGCCACAAGGGGGATGTAGAAGCTTGCTACAGTAACGGCCTGAAAGACCACAAGGAAGTCGATCTTGTTGCAAAACTGGCCGTATTTTCCTGTGAACCGCTCAATACTGGAAATACTGAAATTTTATATCCGTATAACCAGAGCATCTTAAGATAAAACAAGGCACCCCGCACCATGGCACGTACCGTTCAATGCATCAAACTTGGCATCGAAGCAGAAGGCTTGGATTTTCCGCCTTATCCCGGCGATCTCGGCAAGCGAATTTGGGAAAGCGTGAGCAAAAAAGCTTGGGCCGACTGGCTCAAGCACCAAACCATGCTGGTTAATGAAAACCGTCTGAATTTGGCCGATTTGCGCGCCCGCCAATATCTGGCACGCCAGATGGAAAACCATTTCTTTGGCGATGGCGCGGACGCAGCGCAAGGCTACGTGCCCCCTGCGGCATCCTGAAGGGGCGGTGACTTACCCGTTTGCAGGCCATGATCTGAGCGGCCTACCCCCGGAAACTCAGGCTTTTTTGAAGGCTTGCCCCATTGCCGAGGTGATTTCAGGCGAATCTCAAGCTGAACCCCTGAATTTCACGGGCATGGAACACCGGCGGCATGGGCATGTGCTGCAAATTGGTTTTGATTTGGGTTGGCAGTTTTTGGCCACCTGGTGGGCTTGGCAGCACGCCCCGGTGCGATCCGATCGCCTTTTCTTCTCTGTCGTGACAGACCAAGCGCTGCCCGGCCTTGGCGAACTGAAATCCCTTGTGGTTCCCGCACCGCTGAAAGCCATGCAAGACGAATGGCTGGAGGCTTGGCGCGGCATGACACCCGGCTCACACCGTTTGGTGCTGGCGGGCGGCCAATTACAACTGAGCTTGCACTGCGGCCAGACCGACTTGCTTTTGCGCGAATTGGCCCTGACTGCGCCCGCAGACACCGTGCTGCTAGACGCTGCTTTTTGGGCCACCGCCGACACCGACACCAGCACC
>CAMDXR010000060.1 GCA_945877725.1 Limnohabitans sp. Rim8 | reverse complement strand
AGCGCACCCCGGTGGCCGCCAAGGGGTGACCCAGCGCAATGGCGCCGCCATTGACGTTGAGCTTGGACAAATCCAGCCCCAGTTCGCGGCCAACGGCCAGGGTTTGAGCACCTTGGGCTTCGTTGATCTCGAAGCGACCAATGTCGGACAGCTGCAGCCCGGTGCGTTCCAGCAGCAAACGAATGGCAGGCGCGGGGCCAATGCCCATGATCTCGGGTGGTACGCCCACAGCCGCCGCAGCGACCACACGGGCCAGCGGCTTTTTGCCGTGCGCTTTGGCATAGTCACCCGAGGTGACCACGCAAGCAGCAGCGCCATCGACCAAGGCTGAGCTGTTGCCGCCAGTTTGTACGCCACCTTCGTAGACCGATTTGAGTTTGGCCAGCACCTCTGGCGGCGACAGACGGGGATGTGTGTCGGCGCTGACTTCGGTCACTTTGCCTTGCAACTTGATGCCCCGGTCTTTGTAGCCTTCGAGGCTGAACTTTTCTGTGACCACGGAGACAATTTCACCCGCCAAAAATCCAGAGGCTTGTGCCGCCACCGCTTTGGCAAATGAATCGGAGGCGAACTGGTCCACTTCTTCGCGGGTGATGTTGTATTTTTTGGCCAGATTTTCGGCCGTCTGGATCATGTTGATGCCCGGGGCCGGGTCTTTCAGGGCCTCCCACATGTAGTCTTTGAAGCCCACGGGCGCACCCAATTTAAAGCCGGTGCGGTGGTCAAAGGCCGCAATCGGGTTGCGCGTCATGCTTTCGGTGCCGACCACCAGGGCCGCGTCGCACACGCCCGCTTGAATTTGCTCACCGGCTTGGCGAAACAGCTCAAAACCCGTGCCGCAAATGCGCTGGGCCATGATGGCGGGCACCTCTTGCGGCACGCCTGCATACAGGCCAATGTGGCGTGGCAACACGAACTGGTCAAAGTCGCCAGGGGCCATGTTACCGGTGATGACCGAGTCGATTTCTGTGGCGGCAATGCCTGCGCGCTTCAGGGCTTCGCGCGCGGCTTTGATGCCCAAGTCGGTGGGCGAGATGTGTCCCAGTGCGCCGCAGTAATCGACCATGGGGGTGCGCACGCCTTCGTGCATCCAGATGTCGGCAAATGCGTTAAAAAATCCTTTGGCGGCCATGGTGCTTCCTTGTTCTGTCAGACGTTGGTTTGGGGGGTCAGGATGTGCTGCAAGGTGTGGGCATGCAATGCCGCCACCGTGTCGGCACGGTGCGACAGCACCGAGCGTTGGTTGATCGATCCCTTGTCGGTGATCTCACCCTTGTCAATCGTGGGGGGCTCTGACAGCAGGCACATGCGTGCAATGCGGTTGGCGCTGCCGGTGGCGTTTTTGGCCAACTGGTTCACCACTTCTTGAAACTTTTGCAACACGGGTGCAGATGCCAGCACATCGGCCAAGGGGGCATCGGCCGGCAAGCCACTCAAGCTGCGCACAGCGGGTGTCGGGAACACCATGGCGCCCACTTCTTTCAGGTTGATGCCGGTCAGCACCACATCTTGTATGTAGGGCGCACCGGCCGCAATGATCTTGGCCCGCAGCGGCCCCACACTGACAAAAGTACCGGTGGCCAGTTTGAAGTCTTCGGCAATGCGGCCATCAAATTTCAGGCCCAGGTGCACATCGGTTTCGTCGATCCACTTGACGGCATCGCCGGTCTTGAAGAAGCCTTCTTCGTCAAATGCATCGGCCGTTTCCTCGGCGTTGCGCCAATAACCGGGGGTGATGTTGGGCCCTTTGTAGCGCACCTCGGTTTTGCCTTGCATGTCCACCAGTTTCAGCGTCAAACCGGGCGTGGGGACACCCAGGTCGCCCGCTTGCACATAGGGATTGGTGACAAAAATGCCGAATGGGCCGGACTCGGTCATGCCCAGGCCTGTGCCCATGACAATGCGCTCGCCAACCTCGCGCTCTTGGGATTCATACAGGCTGTCCCAAACCGGTTGGGCTAAAGCAGCACCGGCATAAAAGAACATTTGCACGCGCGAAAGCAAAGTTTTGCGCAGCGCATCGTCGGTTTTCATGGCGTTGGCGATGGCCTCAAAACCCGTGGGCACGTTGAAGTAAACCGTGGGTGCGATTTCGCGCAGATTGCGCAGGGTTTCCTGCATCAGCGCAGGGGTGGGCTTGCCATCGTCTATGTAGAGCGTGCCCCCATGAAACACCACCATGCCGAAATTGTGGTTGCCACCAAACGTATGGTTCCAAGGCAGCCAGTCGACCAAAACCAACTGTTTTTCTGCCAGCACAGGCATCGATTGCGCCATTTGTTGCTGGTTGGCGCACCACAGGCGCTGGGTGTTGATGACCGCTTTGGGCAGTTTGGTCGAGCCACTGGTGAACAAAAACTTGACGATGGTGTCCGGTCCGGTGGCCGCAATGGCGGCATCCACGGCGGGCGTGGCCGTGGTGGCGCACAGTGCGTCAAAAGCCGTGACAGTTCGTCCCTCAACACTGCCCTCCACCATGACCACCTCGGTTTCGGGGGCCACGGTGGCGGCGATCGCTTTGGCGTATCGGGTATCTGAGGCGAACACCATGCCGGGCGTGACGGTGCGCAACACATGCTTGAGCTTGTCGTAATCCACACTGACCAATGAGTAGGGGGGAGAAGTGGGGACAAAGGGCACTCCGGCCAGCATGCAACCCAGTGACAACAAGGCGTGTTCGAGGCTGTTTTCGCTCAAGATGACCACGGGGCGTTCGGTGCTTAACCCCCGGTTAATCAGACCCTGAGCAATGTTGCGTGCCGTGGTCCAGGCCTGTTGGTAATTGATGTGCTTCCAGTCGCCCAGCGTGCCATCAGCTTGCTTGACACGGCGGGCCATGAAGCTGCGCTCGGGCACGGTGTGGGCCCAATGTTGGAGCCGGTCGGTCAGGCGGTCCGGAAAAGCTTGCAGGGCTTGATCGGCTTCTAAGTAATGCGTGCCACTGGGGCCGTCGCTCAGTTTGACGCGGGTGACGCCAAACTTGAGGGGGCGAAATTTGATCTCACTCATCCAGAACTCCGTTTTATTTGACGCCAGCCATCAGGTGGAGGGCTCAGGCTTTTTGAACCTTGGCAGCTTTGCCTTCCAGAAAGGCTCTGACACGGGCTTTGGCTTCGGGGGCGGCTTGCGCAATCGACGCGATCAAGGCTTCAGTGAACAGGCCGTGGTCGGCAGGCTGTTCTGCAATACGGGGCAAAGCGTGCATTAGTGCGAAGTTGGTCAGCGGTGCGTTGGTGGCAATGCGTGTGGCCAATTCAATGGCCTTGGCCAGGGCGGTGCCAGTGGGCACCAGGTATTGCGCCAAGCCAATGCGCTCGCCATCTTGGGCGTTGTAGACACGGCCGGTCAGCATCATGTCGGTCATGCGGGCTGCGCCAATCAGTTTGGGGATGCGCACCGAGCCCCCGCCACCGACAAAAATGCCTCGCGTGCCTTCGGGCAATGCATAAAAAGTGCTCTCGTCGGCCACCCGAATGTGGCTGGCGCTGGCCAGCTCCAGGCCGCCACCGACCACCGCGCCGTGCAATGCGGCCACCACAGGTACGCGGCCTTGCTCGACTGCGTTGAGGGCGACGTGCCAGCTGCGTGAGTGGTGAATGCCTTCCCCGGCATCGCGTTCTTTCAGCTCGGATAAATCCAGTCCGGCACAAAAATGGTCACCCTCACCGTGGATCACGGCCGCACCGGCTTCGGGGGGCAGGTTTTGGAACACATCGCGCAGTGCCTCGATCAAGCCATCGTTCAGTGCATTGCGCTTGGCTGGGCGGCACAAACGCACCACGGCGACGGCACCGTGCATCTCCAATGCAACGCCATGGGCTGCTGCGCGGTCAAGTATGGGCTGGTTGATGGGGGTCATGCAGGGGGCCTCAAAAGCCTCGGCCAAATGGCCAAGAAGGTTATTATTAATAACCAATTGTGCTTGGCTGCATGCACTTTTATGCCTAGTGTTTACCCTTATTTTGAGTGGTTTTGTCCCGGCGATAAATCCTCGGGCAAGGGCCACTGCAGCAACTCCGCCAGTCGGCAAACCACCCAGCGGGCTTCTGTGGGCAAGACCACCGAGGGTTCGGTCAGCAGGCCCAATTCGCACTGCTTGAGCACCAAGTCTTCGGTAATGCCCAGGGTGAATTGCATGTTGGCGGCTTTTTCGGTCAGCAGATTGGCCAGGTCTTCGCACAACTCATAGCGTTCGGCCATGTCGCGCTGGCCCAAGGTGGGCTTGATTTTGCCGGGTGGCACATACAAGGCCATGAAGCTGGGGGGGATGTGGATCTGGAATTCGTCGGTCATGTTGGTCTGGGAAAGCAGGAGTGAATTAACGCACAGACCCGAAGTCGGTCTTTTTATAAATTGAGTTCAACGCTGCGCATTGGGGGTTTGTCAACTTTCAGACATGGACGTAATTCATCGGATTTCAGGACGAAGAGTGCTTAATCGCTCGGCAAATGCCATGACGTCCTTATTCCTGAATTTGCCGTTATGCTTGCAGCGACTATTTCAGAACTTTGATTGTCGATGGCTGCCTCTCCCAAATCCCTCACGGGCCTTGTCCCTTTTCTAAAACCTTACCGCGTGGCGCTCGTATTTGCCGCCTTGTTCCTGCTGTTGGCGGCGGGCACCACTTTGGCTTTCCCTTGGGTTTTGCGTCAACTGATTGACCAGGGCCTGTCCCCGGGGGCTTCTGCCGAGCAGTTGTCGGGCAATTTTTTGCAATTGTTTGGGGTGGCTGTGGCGTTGGCGGTTTTTTCGTCGGGCCGTTACTACACCGTCAGTTGGCTGGGGGAGCGCATCACAGGCGACTTGCGCAATGCGGTATACGGCCATGTGCTCAAGCAAAGCCCAGCATTTTTTGAAACCACGCAGTCGGGTGAAGTGCTGTCGCGCTTGACCAACGACACCACCTTGGTACAAACCGTGGTGGGATCTTCTTTTTCCATGGGTTTGCGCAATTTGGTCATGGGCGCAGGCGCGCTGTTGATGTTGGTTTGGACCAACCCAGTCCTGATGCTGCAAGTGGTGGCGGTGCTGGTGGCGGTGATTTTCCCCAGCGTGTACCTGGGGCGGCGTGTGCGGCGCTTGTCGCGTGCCAGCCAAGACCGCGTGGCCGATTCCAGCGCCATTGCCTCCGAGGTTTTGAACGCCATTACGGTGGTGCAAAGCTACACCGCAGAAGGCCGCGAGACGCGCCGCTTTATTGACTCCACGGCGCGGGCGCTGGGCACGGCATTGGGCCGTATCCGTGCACGGGCTGTGTTGGTGGGCTTCATCATCATGGCCTCTAGTGCGGTGTTGCTGTGGGGTTTGTACATGGGCACCCTGGCGGTGCGGGCCGGCACCAGCACAGCGGGCCAGTTGGGCGAGACCGTTTTTTATGTGATTTTGCTGGCCAGCGCTTTTGCCGTTTTGGGCGAAGTTTATGGCGACATGCTGCGGGCCGCCGGGGCCACCGAGCGCCTGATGGAGTTGCTGCACACCGAGTCCAATCTCAAGACAGCCGCTCAGCCGCAATTGCCCACCTGGCCTGAAGGTGGCTCTTCTTTGCAGTTGGAATCCGTGCAGTTTCATTACCCCTCGCGCCCTGAAACCTGGGCGCTGGACCAGTTGAGCGGGCAAATTCAACCGGGCCAAACGGTGGCGGTGGTGGGCCCCAGTGGTGCGGGCAAAACCACTTTGTTTGATTTGCTGATGCGCTTTCACGACCCGCAGTCGGGTCGTATCGTGCTGGATGGCGTGCCGATTGACCAAATGGACTTGCATGCCCTGCGTGAGCGCATGGCGATCGTGCCGCAAGAGCCGGTGATCTTTTCTGGCAGTGTGATTGACAACATTCGCTACGGGCGGCCCGAGGCCAGTCTCGAAGAAGTGCATGCCGCTGCCGAGGCAGCCTACGCACAAGAGTTCATTGCCGAGTTGCCTGAAGGCTTCGACACCTATTTGGGTGACCGGGGTGTGCGTTTGTCGGGCGGGCAACGCCAGCGCATCGCCATTGCCCGGGCGATTCTCAAAAATCCACCGCTTTTGTTACTTGATGAAGCCACCAGCGCGCTGGATGCGCAAAGCGAGAAGATGGTCCAAGCCGCCTTGGACAAAGCCATGGTGGGACGCACCACCTTGGTCATTGCGCACCGCCTGGCCACGGTGCAACGCGCCGATGTGATCTGGGTGCTGGAGCGCGGGCACTTGGTAGAGCAGGGCACCCATGCCGAGCTGCAAGCCAAGGGCGGTCTTTACGCCAGCCTGGCCGCCTTGCAGTTCAACGCGTCCAACTGAAGACGCTTAAGCAGCGTCTTTTTTGCCAACAGCACTGACCGCGTCTTGAGGGCGCTCTGCACCTTCCAGTGCTGAGGTTTGTTCAGCCTCTTGTGCGTTGGCCTGAGCGGCCTCTTGCTCGGCTTTTTCGCGGGCCCGTTGTCGCCGCGTCTGTTCTTGCGCCTTGCGTACATCGTGCATTTGCCAAAAGGCGAACACGAACACCAGACCAAAAATACCCAATTCCAACCAAATTCCCATGACTTTTCTCCTCGGGTGGGTCATGACCGCTTGCCTGCGCTGGTCGAAAACTGAGGTGTGTCGACTGCACTGAAATGCCTCTATGAGTTCATGACGGTTTTGACGCTTCGGTGTCAACAAGGGTTGACAGCTCGATGAATCAGTATATATTGACACTTATCGCTGTCAGCTTGAGTTGACAGGTCCGTCCTCTGGAGGTCCCATGAGTCTTTTGACACGCGCCGAGCAAGCCTTGAGCACCCATTTTGAACAAGCGGCCGGTGTGGGGGCTCCGCCCCGATTGGTTTCTGCCATGCGTCATGCGGTTTTTTCCGGCGGCGCACGCATTCGCCCGCAGCTCTGCATTGCAGTGGCCACCGCCTGTGGCGACGACGCCCCCCATTTGACCAATGCAGCCGCAGTGGCACTGGAGTTGATGCACTGCGCCTCTTTGGTGCACGACGACATGCCCGCCTTTGACAACGCCGATATGCGGCGAGGGCGTCCGACGGTGCACAAAGCCTTCAGTGAGCCTCTGGCTTTGCTGGCCGGTGACGGGCTGATCGTCATGGCTTACAGGGTTTTGCTGCAAGCCGGTGCGCAACATCCTGAGAGGTTAATCACCCTGATGGACAACATGACCACCGGGGTCGGTTTGCCCCACGGTATCGTGGCTGGGCAAGCATGGGAGTGTGAAACCACGGCCGATCTGGCGCAATACCAGCGCGCCAAAACTGGGGCCTTGTTTGTTTCGGCCACCTGTGCGGGAGCGCTCAGTTGTGGTGAAGAGCCCGAGCCTTGGGCGCCATTGGGCGCTTACTTGGGTGAGGCTTATCAAGTGGCCGATGACATTCGCGATGTCATTGCCGATGCCGCCAGTCTGGGCAAGCCGGTGGGCCAAGACGCGCTGCACGCCCGGCCCAGTTCGGCCCAAGCCTTGGGTTTGGACGGTGCCATTGTTCACTTTGACCACCTGATCGATCAGGCTGCACGGTCCATTCCAGCGTGTTCTTGCCGCGACATGTTGCGCCAATTGGTGCAACTTGAAGCCGAGCGCTTGGTGCCCAAAGCGCTGTGTGAAGGCTATTTCAAGGCCCATCCCGTGGTCGCCAAGGGCCGCAGCAATGCTACGCACTGATTGCGTACGCCTCGATTGAGCCCTGCAAAAGGAAGCCAAATGTCCCAGCCCCTGGATCTGACTGTTGCCAGCAACCCTACTGCCCCCGCCTCGTTAAAAGATGCCTGGCAAGCCCAGTTGGAGCGCTGGTATGCCCACCCCGGCCTGTACCGGTGGTCATTAAGCAACCCCTTGACGCGTTGGCTGACGCGCCGTCGTACCCGCAAATTGTTTGACCTGATGGCAGGCTTTGTGCACAGCCAGGTGCTGTTGGGTTGCGTCCGTTTGGACTTGTTCCGTCAGTTGCACCAGGCCCCAGCCACCTTGGTCGATCTGGCCCAACGCACCGGACTGGCCCCTGCTGTATTGCAGCGTTTGCTGTTGTCTGCGGTGGCTTTGAACCTGCTTGAGCACCGCAGCCAAGACCGTTTCGGTCTGGGCCCCTTGGGTGTGCCGCTGGCACAACACGAGGGCATTGCGCAAATGATCGAGCACAACCATTTGCTCTATCAGGACATGCAAGACCCCATGCAGTTTTTGAACAACGCCTGGAGTGGCGGCATGGCCGATTACTGGCCCTATGCCCACGAAAAGCCCCAGGCTGCTGTGGCCGATCAGGACAAGTTCACCCGGTATTCGCAGCTCATGGCGGCCTCACAAGGCTTTGTGGTGCAAGAAATACTGTCTTCGTATTACTTCGACGAGCACCAGTGTGTGCTGGATGTTGGGGCCGGAAAAGGCCGTTTTGTCAGCGAATTGGCAGCCCATGCCCCGCACCTCAAGTTCAAGATGTTTGACTTGCCCCCAGTGCTTGATTTGGCCCGCGAAAATCTCCAAGCCAAAGGACTGAGCCAGCGTGTGGCGCTTCATCCCGGTAGCTTTTTGGACGACCCCTTGCCCGAGGGGGCTGACCTGATCACGCTGGTCCGTGTGGCGCACGACCACCCCGATGCTGTGGTCCGCCAAATACTGAAAAAGGCCTTCGCCGCCTTGCCTGTGGGCGGGGCCTTGTTGTTGGCTGAACCCATGGCCCAGCCCGATGAAGAGGCCGGGCAAGCCAGTGCATCGGTCGATGCGTATTTCCATTTTTATCTGTTGGCCATGGGTGCCGGGCGTCTGCGCACTCCGCAAGAGTTGCAAAGCCTCATGGAAGAAGCCGGATTCACCCATGTTGAACGTGTTCCCAACGCCATGCCGATCCATGCCCGCATCCTTGTGGGGCGTAAATCTCAGTGTTTACCCTTAATTCGGCAAGATAGTGTCAATTAAGATTGACGTATCTCAATGTAAAGCGAAGAATACAGCTATGAAATCTCAAGCAGTCGTGTTCAACAGCCCCAGGCTCCTGTCTTTGCAAGCTTTGGACCTGCCTGAACTGCAGGCAGGACAACTCGAAGTTGCGGTGGAGTACAGCGGTATCAGCACCGGAACCGAACGGATGCTGTGGGACGGCAGCATGCCCGCCTTCCCGGGCATGGGCTACCCACTGGTGCCGGGCTACGAAACAGTGGGCCGCGTGGTCAGGGCAGCATCTGACTCTGCTTTGCAGCCAGGCCAGCGGGTCTTTGTGCCCGGAGCCAATTGTTTTACCGGGGTCAAAAGCTTGTTTGGCGGTGCAGCCTCGCGTTTGGTGGTGACCGAACAAAAAGTCATGCCGGTGGCGGACCATTTGGGTTCGCAGGCCGTGTTGCTGGCGCTGGCCGCCACGGCGTATCACGCTGTGTCCGGTGGCGGACAACAAGACCCGTTTGCCCCCCCTGAATTGATCATTGGTCACGGTGTCATGGGGCGCTTGCTGGCCCGGCTCACGGTGGCCGCAGGATTTGCAGCCCCCACCGTGTGGGAAACCCAGACTGAGCGCTTTTCGGGCGCTGAGGGTTACACGGTGGTGCAACCGCAAGACGATCCACGTCGCGACTACGGCACCATTTACGACGTCAGCGGCGATGGCAGCCTGCTGGACAGCCTGATTCAGCGTTTGCGCCCGGGTGGCGAGCTGGTGTTGGCTGGTTTTTACAAACAAGACCTCAAATTTGCTTATGCCCCGGCTTTCATGCGTGAAGCCCGGATGCGCATTGCCGCCGAGTGGAAGCGGCCCGACCTGTTGGCCGTCAACGAGCTGGTGCACACAGGCCGCTTGTCACTTGACGGATTGATCACCCATACCCAGCCATCGAAACAAGCTGGTTCTGCCTACGAGACTGCCTTCGGAGATGCGAGCTGTCTCAAGATGATCCTTGATTGGAGTGCCACCGCATGAACACTGATACCACCACCCAGCCCATCAAGTTCGTTGAATTGTTGCGCCGCGAGGCCGACGTGGAGCCTGACGCCGTCAGCACCACCGAAGTCACCAAAGAAACCCAAATCATTGCCATTTATGGCAAAGGCGGCATTGGCAAAAGCTTCACGCTCGCCAATCTGTCTTACATGATGGCGCAGCAAGGCAAAAAAGTGCTGTTGATTGGTTGCGATCCGAAAAGCGACACCACCAGTTTGTTGTTTGGTGGCAAGGCTTGTCCCACCATCATCGAGACCTCATCCCGCCTGAAATTGTCAGGCCAGGCGGTCAGCATCGGCGATGTCTGCTTCAAGCGCGATGGTGTTTTTGCCATGGAGCTGGGCGGTCCAGAAGTGGGTCGCGGTTGCGGCGGACGCGGCATCATTCACGGCTTCGAGACGCTCGAAAAACTGGGCTTCCACGACTGGGGCTTTGATTTTGTATTGCTCGACTTTTTGGGCGACGTGGTGTGTGGCGGTTTTGGTCTGCCCATTGCGCGTGACATGTGCCAAAAGGTCATTGTTGTCGCCAGCAACGACTTGCAGTCCCTGTATGTGGCCAACAACGTTTGCTCAGCCGTGGAGTATTTCCGCAAGCTGGGTGGCAACGTCGGTGTGGCGGGCATGGTGATCAACAAAGACGATGGCACGGGCGAAGCCCAGACCTTTGCCACCAACGCTGGTATTCCAGTGTTGGCAGCAATTCCGGCCAACGAAGACATCCGTCGCAAGAGTGCCAGTTACGAAATCATTGGCCGCCCCGACGGCGAGTGGGGCCCCTTGTTTGCCGAGTTGGCGAAAAACGTGGCCGAAGCCCCTCCGATGCGTCCGAAGCCCCAGACCCAAGACCAATTGCTGGGCTTGTTCAGCGCCGATGTGGTCGGCCGCAATGTGGTGTTAGAGCCTGCCACCCTGTTCGACATGGTGGGCAAGAACGAAGACATCAAGCCATCGCTTGAAGTCGTCTACGACGCCGCCTGACCCCGCGACCTGACCCCCAACGCACAGCGACCCGACAGGAACAGGCCATGACACGCACCATCCCGATCCATCCGAGCCAAGACCCCCCAAACCCCGCAGGCATGCAAGCCGACGGCATGGGATGTCATGCGGGCACCGAAGCCATGGTGGCCGCTGCCAAAGAGGCCGGCAAGTCGGAGGTGCTGGACCAATACGCACGCGATTACCCACGCCAACCCGATGCCGGTCCGCACGATCAGCCTCAAAGCATGTGTCCGGCATTTGGTTCCCTGCGTGTGGGTTTGCGCATGAAGCGGACCGCCACCATCTTGTCGGGTTCAGCCTGCTGTGTGTACGGCCTAACATTTACTTCTCATTTTTACGGCGCCCGCCGCAGCGTGGGTTACGTGCCTTTTAATTCCGAGTCGCTGGTCACGGGCAAGTTGTTCGAAGACATCCGCGAAACGGTGCATGCCGAGGCCGATCCCAGCAAGGTCGACACGGTGATCATCATCAACCTGTGTGTTCCCACGGCCAGCGGTGTGCCCTTGCAACTGCTGCCCAAAGAAATCAACGGGGTGCGCATCATTGGCATTGATGTGCCCGGGTTTGGTGTGCCAACCCATGCCGAAGCCAAAGACGTTTTGGCGGGGGCCATGCTGAAATATGCGCGTGAAGAAATCATGCATGGCCCAGTGGCTGCGCCTCGTGCTGGCCGGGGTGACAAACCCACAGTGGCCTTGCTGGGCGAGATGTTCCCGGCCGATCCGGTCATCATTGGTCAAATGTTGGCCCCCATGGGTCTGGCTGCAGGCCCCGTGGTACCCACCCGCGAGTGGCGCGAGTTGTATGCCGCGCTGGATTGCTCGGTCGCTGCTGCGATTCATCCTTTTTATACCGCCAGTGTGCGCGAATTCCAGACCGCAGGTCGGCCAGTGGTGGGCTCGGCCCCGGTGGGTCTCGAGGGCACGCAAGACTGGCTGCAAAACATCGGTCAAGCCGCAGGCATCGCTCAGGCTCAAATTGACCTGGCGCGCAATCAGGCGCTGACGCAAATGCGCGGCTTGTTGATGCAAAAGCCCATTTCGGGCCGCATCACCCTCAGCGGCTACGAAGGTTCCGAGTTGTTGGTAGGCCGTTTGTTGATCGAGTGCGGTGCCGACGTGCGATACGTGGGCTCTGCTTGTCCGGCCACCCCCTGGAACGCCCACGACATTGAGTGGCTCAAGGCCAAAGGCGTGCAGGTGCAAATGCGCGCCTCGCTGGAACAAGACCTGAACGCCATGTACGAATACCGCCCCCAGCTGGCGATTGGCACCTGGAGTAATTTGATATTAGATGATCCACATGCTGCCGTTTATGTT
>CAMDXR010000059.1 GCA_945877725.1 Limnohabitans sp. Rim8 | reverse complement strand
TCTTTTCTGCTTTTGATAAACGATCATAATAATCCGGCAACTCATCAATATTTTGAGATGCTATGGTAGTTGCTAATTCTATATTTTTTGTATGTTCTCTTTCTACTTTTGTTCCTTTTTTGAGTTGATTTTTAATTTGAGATAGAGGAACTTTATGCTTCTTTGCTAATTGCTCCGGAGTTTTATGTGGTTTAAGTTGTTCATTAAGAAAAGGCCAATCAATCTGCGGACGCACAAGAATTGCGTGGTGCAGAAATCCTCGTCAAAGCCCTTCAGGCCGAGAATGTTCAGTACGTTTGGGGCTATCCCGGCGGTGCTGTTCTTCACATTTACGACGCTTTTTACAAACAGGACACCATTCAGCATGTGCTGGTCCGACATGAGCAGGCTGCTGTTCATGCCGCTGATGGCTTTGCCCGTGCCACCGGCGAAGTGGGCGTGGCCTTGGTGACCTCGGGTCCCGGCCTGACCAATGCCGTGACCGGCATTGCCACGGCCTATATGGACAGCATTCCCATGGTCATTATCAGTGGCCAAGTACCCACTGCTGCCATCGGTTTGGATGCTTTCCAAGAGTGCGATACCGTGGGCATTACGCGGCCCATCGTCAAGCACAATTTCTTGGTCAAAGACGCCAAAGACATGGCCGTGACCATGAAGAAGGCTTTTCACATTGCGCGAAGCGGACGTCCAGGGCCCGTTGTGGTGGATGTGCCCAAGGATGTCTCCTTTAACAAGGCGCATTTCGCAGGCTACCCCGATAAGATTGAAATGCGTTCGTACAACCCTGTGCGCAAAGGCCACGGAGGTCAAATACGCAAGGCATTGCAGTTGTTGATGTCGGCCAAGCGCCCATATATCTATACAGGTGGTGGGGTGTTGTTAAGCAACGCCAGCCCAGAGTTGCGTGCTCTGGTTGACATGCTCAATGTGCCCATCACCAACACTTTGATGGGTTTGGGGGCGTTCCCTGCAACTGACCGCCGTTTTCTGGGCATGTTGGGCATGCATGGCACTTTGGAGGCCAACAACGCTATGCAAAACTGCGATGTTTTGCTGGCTGTCGGAGCCCGTTTTGACGATCGCGTGATTGGTAATCCCAAGCACTTTGCTTCCGTGGACCGAAAAATCATCCACATTGACATTGATCCCTCGAGTATCTCCAAGCGAGTCAAGGTGGATGTGCCGATTGTGGGCGATGTCAAAGATGTGCTGATTGAGTTGATGGGCATGATTCGAGAGTCGGGCTTGAAGCCTGATCCGCAGGCGCTGGGGCAGTGGTGGGAGACCATCGAAGCCTGGCGCAGCCGAGATTGCATGAAGTACGACAACAGCAATTCGCTGGTCATCAAGCCGCAAAAGGTCATTGAAACGCTTTGGGAGATGACCAAAGACGCCGATGCCTACATCACCTCCGATGTCGGTCAGCACCAAATGTGGGCTGCCCAATACTACAAGTTCAACGAACCACGTCGCTGGATCAATTCCGGTGGCTTGGGCACCATGGGTGTCGGCATTCCTTATGCGATGGGCATCAAGCTGGCCAAACCCGACAGTGAGGTCTATTGCGTGACGGGGGAGGGCTCGGTGCAAATGTGCATTCAAGAGCTGTCCACCTGCCTGCAATACAACACGCCTATCAAGGTCGTGTCATTGAATAACCGTTACCTCGGCATGGTGCGCCAATGGCAAGAAATCGAGTATTCAGGCCGTTACAGCCACAGCTACATGGATGCTTTGCCTAATTTTGTGAAGTTGGCCGAAGCTTATGGGCACGTTGGCATCTTGGTTGATCGTCCGGAAGATGTTGAGCCCGCATTGCGCGAGGCCCGAAGCTTGAAAGATCGGACCGTTTTCCTGGACATCCGCACTGACCCCACAGAAAACGTGTTCCCGATGGTGCAGGCTGGCAAGGGCATCACCGAGATGCTCATGGGTGTGGAGGATTTGTAATCATGAAACACATCATTGCCGTACTGATTGAAAACGAAGCCGGGGCACTTTCCCGAGTGGTGGGCCTTTTTTCTGCCCGTGGCTACAACATCGAATCCCTGACCGTGGCGCCGACGGAAGACCCCAGTCTTTCACGCATGACCATTCAGACAGCGGGTTCAGATGACGTGATCGAGCAGATCACCAAGCATTTGAACCGCCTGATTGAGGTGGTCAAAGTCGTGGACCTGACCGAAGGCTCTTACACCGAACGCGAGTTGATGCTCGTCAAGGTGCGTGCCGTGGGTAAGGAACGCGAAGAAATGAAACGCATGGCCGACATTTTCCGTGGGCGTGTGATCGATGTCACCGACAAAAGCTACACCATTGAGCTGACCGGTGACCAGACCAAGAACGACGCCTTTTTGGAGGCGATCGACCGCAGTGCCATCTTAGAGACCGTGCGCACGGGTGCTTGCGGTATCGGGCGCGGCGAGCGCATCTTGCGCGTCTAAACCCATTCATTGAACCTGTTTATTCCTAAGGAGAACCCTGTGAAAGTTTTTTACGACAAAGATTGTGATTTGAGCGTCATCAAGGGCAAGACCGTTGCCATTATTGGTTACGGGTCACAAGGCCATGCACACGCCCAAAACCTGAACGACAGCGGCGTCAAAGTAGTGGTTGGTCTCAGAAAAGGTGGCGCATCGTGGGACAAAGTTGGCAAAGCCGGCTTGACCGTGATGGAAGTCAACGACGCTGTGAAAGCCGCAGACGTGGTCATGATCTTGTTGCCAGACGAGCAAATTGCCGAGGTTTACACCCAAAACGTGGCCCCTAACATCAAGCAAGGTGCTTCACTGGCTTTTGCGCACGGTTTTAACGTGCATTACAACCAAGTCGTTCCGCGTGATGACTTAGACGTTTGGATGGTGGCCCCCAAGGCCCCAGGTCACACCGTACGCAACACCTACACCCAGGGTGGCGGCGTGCCCCATTTGGTCGCGATCCACCAGGACAAGAGCGGTAAAGCCCGTGCTCTGGCCCTGAGCTATGCCATGGCCAACGGTGGTGGCAAGGCTGGCATCATTGAAACCAACTTCAAAGAAGAGACTGAAACCGATTTGTTCGGTGAGCAAGCAGTTTTGTGCGGTGGCGCAGTCGAGTTGATCAAGATGGGTTACGAGACCTTGGTGGAAGCCGGTTACGCCCCAGAAATGGCCTACTTCGAGTGCTTGCACGAGTTGAAACTGATTGTGGACCTGATCTACGAAGGCGGCATCGGCAACATGAACTACTCGATCTCGAACAACGCCGAATACGGTGAGTACGTGACAGGTCCTGAGGTCATTAACGCTCAAAGCCGCGAAGCCATGCGCAACGCCCTGAAGCGCATCCAGACCGGCGAATACGCCAAGATGTTCATTTTGGAAGGTCGTACCAATTACCCAAGCATGACCGCACGTCGGCGCTTGACTTCTGAGCACTCCATCGAAGTTGTTGGCGCACAATTGCGCGCCATGATGCCTTGGATTGCCAAGAACAAGTTGGTCGACAAGACCCGTAACTGATCATTGCCTTTGGGTAATTTCAAAAAAGGCCACTGCTGTGGCCTTTTTCATTGGGCGTTCGCGCTGACTTAAACTTGTCCCATCGCGGTTGAGTGAGTGAACCCCTCAAGTGGAGTAGAGAATGAACAAGCTGACAGAAAAAACGGAAGATCTGGATTTGGCCGCGCCACCGCGCAAGCCCTCCAAGGGAATTTACATGCTTCCCAACATGATCACCTTGGCAGCATTGTTTGCTGGTTTTTATGCGGTGGTCATGGCCATCAACGGCCGTTTTGACTTGGCAACCGTGGGTATCTTCAGTGCCATGGTGTTGGACAGCCTGGACGGCCGGGTGGCGCGCATGACCAACACCCAAAGTGCTTTCGGCGAGCAAATGGACTCACTCTCCGATATGGTTTCTTTTGGTGCCGCACCGGCCCTTATTGCGTATGTCTGGACCTTGAAAGAGCTCGGGCGCTGGGGTTGGATTGCCGCTTTTGTCTATTGCGCCTGTGCTGCTTTGCGCTTGGCCCGCTTCAATGTGAACACGGCCGTGGTCGATAAACGTTATTTTCAGGGTCTGCCATCGCCTGCAGCCGCAGCCATTGTCATGGGCTTTATCTGGATCATGTTTGAAAACGCCGTGCCCGCCAAGAGCGTGGCTTGGGGCATGTTTGCTGTGTCACTGTTTGCCGGACTGACCATGGTGACCAATGTGCCTTTTTACAGTTTCAAGGACATGCAGATGAAAAAGAGTGTGCCCTTCGCTTCCCTGGTGCTGATTGCTTTAGGCATCGCTGTGGTCAATATTGACCCGCCGACCGTGCTTTTTGCCATATTTGTCGGCTACGGCCTGAGTGGTTATGTGATCTACATCTGGCGCAAAGCCAAAGGGCAGCCCACCAGCATGATCAGTACCTCTACAGATGAGCCCGAGGAGCGTGGGTTGCATCAGTGACATCGACTATCAACCCTGCTAAATGAATTTTTTAGTGGGGATGATTGAACTGTGCTAAAGTATTTCTATGAATTTTTCTTTGTTTGCACTACTGCTACTGCCCAACGGGCGGGATATGTAGCGCACGCAAACATTTTCCCAAAAGGCCCGTATGCCATCCGCAACGGGCCTTTTGCATTTTTGCTTGGACTTGCGGGTTTTTGACTAGGAGTGAACATGGCTGACAAACTGATTATTTTCGACACCACCTTGCGTGACGGTGAGCAATCGCCCGGCGCGTCCATGACCCGCGACGAAAAGCTGCGCATTGCCCGCCAACTTGAGCGTCTGCGTGTGGATGTGATTGAAGCGGGCTTTGCAGCCAGTTCCAACGGAGACTTTGAAGCCGTCAAAAGCATCGCCGACGCGATCAAAGACTCGACCATTTGCTCTCTTTCTCGTGCCAATGACCGGGATATTTCCCGTGCAGCAGAGGCGCTGAAAGGGGCAAACAGCGGACGAATTCATACTTTTATCGCCACTTCTGCCCTGCACATGGAAAAGAAGCTGCGCATGACACCCGACCAGGTTTTTGAACAAGCCAAGCAGTCGGTTCGATTTGCCCGAAATTTGGTGGGGGACGTCGAGTTCAGCCCCGAAGACGGCTATCGAAGCGACATGGATTTCTTGTGCCGCGTTCTGGAGGCGGTGATCACCGAGGGGGCCACGACCATCAACGTCCCCGACACCGTGGGTTATGCCGTGCCTGAGTTGTATGGCGAATTCATTCGCACTTTGCGTGAACGCATTCCCAACTCGGACAAGGCCATCTGGTCGGTGCATTGCCACAACGACTTGGGCATGGCCGTGGCCAACTCTTTGGCTGGGGTCAAAATTGGTGGCGCCCGTCAGGTCGAGTGCACCATCAACGGTTTGGGCGAGCGGGCTGGAAATTGCTCACTCGAAGAAGTGGTGATGGCCGTTAAAACGCGCCGTGACTATTTCGGACTTGAATTAGGCATTGACACCAGTCACATCGTGGCGGCCAGCCGAATGGTCAGTCAAACCACGGGTTTTGTGGTTCAGCCCAACAAAGCCGTGGTGGGGGCCAATGCGTTTGCACATGCGTCCGGCATTCACCAAGACGGCGTTTTAAAGGCCCGAGACACCTACGAAATCATGCGTGCGGAAGATGTCGGCTGGACCACCAACAAGATCGTGCTGGGCAAACTGAGCGGTCGCAATGCTTTCAAGCAACGTTTGCAAGACCTGGGTGTGACTTTGGACAGCGAGACGGAAATCAACAACGCTTTTGCCAAATTCAAGGAATTGGCAGACCGTAAGAGCGAAATTTTTGATGAGGATATTCTGGCCTTGGTGGGCGATGAGAGCGTCACCTCTGAGAAAGAGCAGTATGGTTTTGTTTCCATGTCACAGCACAGCGAAACGGGCGAGCGCCCCCATTCATCGGTGGTTTTTACCGTCGCGGGCAAAGAGGTGCGCGCCCAATCGGATGGCAATGGCCCGGTAGATGCCTCTCTCAAGGCCATTGAGTCGCATGTCAAAAGTGGGGCCGAAATGGTGCTTTATTCTGTCAATGCAATCAGTGGGTCTACAGAAAGTCAGGGCGAAGTGACCGTTAGGTTGCAAAACAGCGGTCGTGTGGTGAATGGCACCGGATCAGACCCCGACATTGTGGTGGCCTCGGCCAAGGCTTATCTGAGCGCGCTGAATAAGTTGCAAAGTACCGCTGACCGGGTGGCGGCACAGGGCTAAAAGATTTCTTTTTAAGTAATTTTTGGCTTCAATAAAGTCACGCAAGTCTTTGTTCTTGCGTGACTTTTTTAATTTGAGTACACTGTATTGAATTTATAAAACAATTCATCCAAAATGCCACTCATGCGATTGATGCCAGCACTTTCATTTCAAGTTACCAGTCGGTGGGCAAAAGTCTGGACAACTGCTTTGAGCTTCGCGTTGCTCGGTACTTTCACGGCCTTGCCCATGGCCGCCCAAGCGCAAAATTCGGCTGCATCTCAAAAGGGTCAATCGTCAAAAGCTGCCAAAAAGTCAGTCAATAAGTCAAAAACCGCTGCTAAAAAGCCGTCTACCCGCAACGCACGGAACACGGTAAAAGCGGTACCCATGCGCGCTTCTGTGGGCCAAAAGGCAGGACTCCATTCAGCCTTTGACCCCTTGGATTTGCGCTCCAGCGTGGCTTTGGTCATTGACCAGGATACGCAAGAGGTTTTGTTTCGTAAAAATGACCATGCCGTTCTGCCTATCGCCTCATTGACCAAGTTGATGACGGGTTTGGTCATTTCTGAAGCGCAGCTCCCCATGTCGGAGATGATCAGCATCACTCAGGCCGATGTGGACACCGAAAAAGGCAGTACTTCGCGTTTGGCCGTGGGGACGGTTCTGAGCCGAGGTGATCTGCTTCACCTGGCATTGATGTCCAGTGAAAACAGGGCGGCTCACGCACTGGGTCGCACGTTCCCAGGGGGGCTGGATAACTTCGTCTCTCGCATGAACAGCAAGGCTCAAACCTTGGGAATGTCGGACACGCGCTATGTGGAACCCACGGGTCTGTCCAGTCGCAACCAATCGAGCGCCAACGATTTGGCTGTTTTGGTGGGCGCTGCTTATAAAGAACCCGTGTTGCGTGAGTTGTCGACCTCACCGGGTCGCGAGATCGAGGTAGGCCGCAAGACACTTCAATACAACAACACCAACCGACTGGTGAAAAGTCCAAATTGGGATATCGGCTTGCAAAAAACCGGCTACATCTCAGAAGCAGGGCAGTGCTTGGTCATGCAGGCCCAAGTCGCTGGGCGCAAGTTGATCATGGTCTTTTTGGACTCGGCAGGCAAACTCAGCCGCATCGCGGATGCTGAACGTGTTCGGCGTTGGGTCGAAAAGGCTCCGGCTGCCTCGGGTGTCAAGCACTCCGCCTTGGCCGAGCGCCTTCCGGGGTGAATGTGTAAAACGGCGGCTAAAAAAGCAAAAAGGCCTCTCAGAGGCCTTTTTCATTTTTAGCACGCATCAATGGTCGCCGTGATATCCCAATGTGGTGGAGATTTCATGCGCCGTGGCTTGCAGTTTTTGTAGCCAGGCTTCGTCCAAGCGGTCTGCAGGAGCAGAGATTGACAAGCCTGCCAACAACTTGCCTTGGTCGTCGTAGATGCCGGCGGCTATGCAGCGAACGCCCAATTCCAGTTCTTCATTGTCGCGCGCGATGCCGAATTGCTTGACGCGTGTCAGCTCTCTTTCAAGCACTTGAAGTTGTGTAATGCTGTTGCGTGTTTGGCCCATCAAGCCCGTACGGGTGGCATAGGACCGAACGCGCAGAGGATCATCTGCCGCCAAAAAAAGCTTGCCAACCGAGGTCAGGTGCAGGGGGGCACGCCCTCCGATGGCCCTGACCACTTGCATGCCGGATCGCTCACTGTAGGCACGTTCTATGTAAACGATTTCGTCTCCTTGACGCATGCTCAAGTTCACCGGCTGCTGAATCAGTTTGTGTAATTCACGCATTGGGGTCAGTGCAGCATCCCGCACATTCAAGCGCCCTTTCACCAGATTTCCCAAGTCAAGCAGTCGCATACCGAGGCGGTAATTGCCAGCCTCGGGCCGGTCTACAAATCGGCCGGTGGCCAAGTCATTCAGAATGCGGTGCGCCGTGGAGGGGTGCAAGCCGGTTTTTTCGCTGATTTCTTTCAGCGACATCGCTTCTTCGCGAGAGGCGAGTACGTCAATCAGAGAGAACATTCTCTCAATGACCTGAATTGTGGGTGTTTGAGTGAGTGAAGTGTCTTTTTTCATGGTAACTACTGAGGACCACTAAATTTTACACTGTGAAAAATATTGGTTTTCACGCCAAAGTCTGCCATTCGCCATGCACCCTGATTTCGCATGGAGAAAACTGGGATTTGTAGTTCATTTTCGGGCTGGCTTCGATCCAGTAGCCTAGGTAGACATAGGGCAATTGCAATTCTGCAGCCTGACGAATTTGCCACAGCACGCCGAAGGTGCCGTAACTGGCCTTTTCTTCTGGGTCGTAAAACGTGTAGACGGCAGACAAGCCGTGGTTCAACACGTCCACAATGCTGACCATTTTCAATAAACCCAATTCGCCGTCAACAGCGGGTGTTCTGAACTCGATGATGCGTGAATTGACCCGGCTTTGCAGCAAAAATTGGTTGTATTGGTCCACGCTGTCGTTGTCCATGCCACCGCCGGGGTGCCTAGCGGTTTGATAGCGCAGGTACAGGGCGTAATGGTCAGAATCAAAATGCAGGTCGAGTACCCGAACGCTCAGGTGTTCGTGGCGTTGCCAGGCTCGACGCTGGCTGCGGTCGGGTTTGAAGGCATTCACATTGACGCGCAAGGGTTGGCAGGCTTGGCAATCGGCGCAATAAGGCCGATAAGTGAACATGCCACTGCGGCGAAAACCTTGTTCTACCAAGTCGCTGTAAACCTCGTTTTGAATCAGGTGGCTTGGTGTGGCGACCTGGGAACGCGCCAATCGGTCAGGCAGGTAGCTGCAGGCATAAGGGGCCGTGGCGTAAAACTGCAGGGCCTGTATCGGTAAGTCTTTGAGGAGGGTCACGGTTTGGAGTCCAAATTCGCCAACACTTCCCAGTATAAAGTTTGCCTGGCCCACGCGATGGGAGCTTCTAGGCAAGCTGGTTTGACGGTGTTTAAAAACTCAGTTCGGGAGATCTCGAAGGCGCCCATAGAGGCCAGATGCCGGGTATTTTGTTGGCAATCGATCATCGAAATGCCGTGCTTCAGGCACACACTGACCAAACCGGCCAAGGCCATTTTGGAGCCATCCGGAATGGTCGTGAACATCGATTCCCCAAAAACGGCCTGACCTATGGCAACAAAGTAAAGGCCCGCCACCAGTTCCCCGTCTAACCAAACCTCGGCACTGTGCGCATACCCCGCTTTATGAAATTCTTCGTAGGCACGCCGCATGCTGGGGACAATCCAAGTACCGTTTTGGCCAGAGCGAGGCGCCTGACTGCAGCGGCGCATGACTTGGCTGAAGTTTCGGTCGAAGCTGATGTCGAATCCGGGATGTCGCAGCCAGCGTTTGAGTGACTGCCGCAATGAGCGGTGAAATCGAAAATGTTGGGTTGTCAAAACCATCCTGGGGTCCGGGCTCCACCACAAAACAGGTTGACCGGCACTGAACCACGGAAAAACGCCATGGCTGTAGGATTCCAGAAGTCTTTCAGCAGACAAATCTTGGCCGGCTGCCAGCAAACCGGGGGCCGGAGATTCAGGCCCCCAGGCCTGATCGACTGAAGGCAAAGCCATTCCTGCCTCAATCCAAGGTATATCCGGCATGGGTTCAGCGTTGTCCATGCGGTCATTACACATGAAAAGGGCGGCTTTAAGGATCACCTTGGGGTCATTTAGGGGTTTTTCGGATTATTCTTCAAAGTATGAAACAGCAGCCACTTTTGACAGCCGCCCCTCAACCCGGTTTTTGCTTTTTATGAAGGGCGCTCATCCAAGTTGGATCACCCCCGATTGGCCCGCACCTCCCCGCGTGCGCGCTTTGATGACCAGCAGGCAAGGGGGCGTATCAGGAGCCCCATGGGACAGCATGAACTTGGGGGAACATGTGGGTGATCTTCCAGCCCATGTTCAAGCCAACCGGCAGCACCTTTCAGATGTTATAGGTGTGCGCCCTGTTTTTTTGAATCAAGTCCACGGGGTGGACTCCGTGGTGCTGGGGGCGGCCACTTTGAACGGCACACCCGCAGATGCCTGCATTTCCATGGAGACCGGGGTGTCATGCACGGTCATGGTGGCCGACTGTTTACCGGTTTTGCTGTGCGACGCTCAAGGCCGCTGGGTGGCTGCCGCGCACGCCGGGTGGCGTGGCTTGGCCGGACTTGGTGGCATCGGGGTCCTGGAAAACCTGTTGGTGTCGGCCGCTTTGTCAGAAACCCATACCGATCAAATTTTGGTGTGGCTGGGCCCTTGTATTGGCCCGCAGGTTTTTGAGGTGGGGCCTGAGGTCTTGTCGGCCTTTTGTGACAGCGATCCTGAAGCCGCCTTGTTTTTTAGGCCAAGCACTCCAGGTAAATGGCTGGCCGATTTGGCTGGCGTGGCCCGATTAAGGCTAAAACGTATGGGGATTGTGCAAATATTTGGCAACAACAGTGCACCGGCTTGGTGCACGGTCACTCAGGCTTCAGTCTATTTTTCGCACCGGCGCGACAGTCGCCTCTTCGGACAGTCCGGCCGAATGGCCGCCTGCATTTGGCTCACTGACTGATTCGGGCTGGGCCATAGGCTGCTGCGCCTCTTCTGCCGCTTTTCTAATGGCCTTTCGGCGCAAGGGCGTGCCCATTAAATAGACCACCAAGGACATGGGCAAAACTCCGTACATCACAAAAGTAACAACGGCACCCAGGACAGTCCCTTGCGAACTAAACGCTTCGGCCAAGCCCATTAAGAGGGTGACATAGAGCCAGGCAATGACAATCAAGTACATTTTTTTCTCTTTGTAATTTAGGTGACATCAAATTGACAGATACTTAGGCTAATCGAAATTTAAGAATAATTTAGCAGGAGACAGGTCATGAGCGCTTCGACGCCCGAATTTTGGACCCAAATGAGCGAAGGTTTTCAACAAAACCTGTCCAAAAGCTGGGGCCAGGCTATGCAGCATTTTCAAACCATCGATTTGGGTGGGTTAAAGCCAAGTGCGGATGCGGTGCCCCCACAAATCAAATTTTCCCCCGAAAAGCTTCAGACCCTGCAAAGTCAATATTTCCAAGACGCCTCGGACCTTTGGAACCAGGGCTTACAAAACAGTTTGCAAGTCAAGGACCGTCGATTTTCCGGGGAAGCTTGGGCTTCCAACCCCATGGCAGCCTTCAATGCCGCTACTTATTTGCTGAATGCACGCACCCTGATGGGCTTGGCCGATGCGGTCGATGCCGACGAAAAAACCCGCAACCGCATTCGTTTTGCTATTGAGCAATGGGTGGCAGCTGCTTCCCCCAGCAACTTTCTGGCCTTTAATGCCGAAGCACAAAAGAAAGCGGTCGAAACGCGTGGGGAAAGCATTGCCAAAGGGGTGAAAAACCTGATGCATGACATGCAGCAGGGCCATGTCTCGATGACCGACGAAAGTTTGTTTGAGGTGGGGAAAAACGTGGCAACGACCGAAGGTGCGGTCGTTTTCGAGAACGAATTCTTCCAACTGATTGAATACAAACCCCTGACAGCCAAGGTCTACGAAAAGCCCTTTTTGTTGGTCCCGCCTTGCATCAACAAGTTTTACATCTTGGACTTACAACCCGAAAACTCCTTCATTCGCTATGCGGTCAGCCAAGGCCACCGCACCTTTGTGGTGAGTTGGCGCAACCCTGACGAGTCCATGGCCAACAAAACCTGGGACGATTACATCGAGCAAGCCGCCATCAAGGCCATCAGCACGGTGCAAGAAATCACGGGTGCACCCAAGATCAATGCGTTGGGTTTCTGTGTGGGCGGCACGATTTTGTCGACCGCTCTGGCTGTTTTGGCAGCACGCGGTGAAAAGCCCGTCGCCAGTGCCACCTTTCTGACCACCCTGATCAACTTCACCGATACCGGCATTTTGGATGTGTTCATTGACGACAACTTCGTCAAATACCGTGAAATGCAAATGGGCAAGGGCGGTTTGCTGAAAGGCCAAGATTTGGCCTCCACCTTCAGCTTTTTGCGTCCCAACGACTTGGTCTGGAACTACGTGGTGGGCAATTACTTGAAGGGCGAAACCCCGCCACCCTTTGATTTGCTCTATTGGAACAGCGACTCCACCAACTTGCCCGGCCCGTTTTACGCTTGGTACTTGCGCAACACCTATCTTGAGAACAACTTGGTTAAACCGGCCAAGGTCAAGGTCTGCGGGGAAAGCATTGACTTGGGCAAGGTCGACATCCCGGTCTACATCTACGGATCGCGCGAGGACCACATCGTCCCGATT